>NZ_SCND01000039.1:0-27037 GCF_005503585.1 Pseudomonas sp. 2VD | reverse complement strand
GGGCTCGGAGATGTGTATAAGAGGCCGTCCCCGGCGTGCAGCCGGGCGCACGCTTGCTGCTGCACGCCGAAGGCGATGCCAACGTGCGCGCCGTGCTGGAACGTATCGGCGGCATCGAGGCGCTGGGCATCGCTGCCATCGACGTGTCGCCCGCGTACTGGTGCACGCTGGGCAACCGCCTTGCGGCGCGCTTGGCGCTGCCCGAATACACCGCCGAGCGGCACGCCGCCTGGCTGGCCGGGAAGGTGTCGCTATGACTGCCCCAAGCAGCACAGCCAGCACCACAGGCACCGCGACGCGTCCTCGCTCGCGCCTGCGCGCTCGCATCGTCGTGGCGACACTGGCCGTGATCGGCTTCGCTGCGATGGCCTTGGCGGCTTTCGTGTCGCCGCTGCCGCGCCTGACCTACAACCCGTCCGACAGCGTGGCGGTCGGCTGGTATCGCATCGACCCGTTCGACCCGCGCACCGCCTCACTGCCACGTCCGTTGCCCGTGGACAGCATCGTGCTGGTGCCGCTGCCGGCCGGGGCCGCCTTGCTGGCTGCACAGCGCGGCTACCTGCCGACCCGCGTGCCGCTGCTTAAACGTGTGGGCGCAGTCGCGCCGCAACACGTCTGCATCGTTGCCGGTCAGGTACGGATTGACGGCGTGCCATCGGCCGCCGTTCTTCCGAACGACCGGTTGGGTCGGCCGCTGCCGTCCTTGCAGCTTTGCCGCCGTCTCGAACCGGGCGAACTGTTCCTGTTGAGCATGACCAATCCGGCATCGTTCGACAGCCGGTATTTCGGCCCGGTCAGCGCATCTGCCGTGATCGGCGTCGCGCGCCCGATCTGGCTGGAGTCACGCCCATGATGGTCGCCGATTCGCTGCACGTTGCCGTGCATCTCATCGTGCCATCGGCCGTGTCGTTCCGCTGGCTGCTGCAGTGTCGCCGCGCCTGCCGTGGTGGTGCATTCGCACTGCACAACGCGCTGTATCCGGCGCAGCCGTCCGACGTGCAGGCGTCTTGCCTCGAATGCGCCGGGCCTGCGGCCATTGGCGCGTTCGCCGGCGGGCTGGCTGCAAGCAGTGCAGCGCTGCCGGGGCGCCGACGCCCGGAGCGACAGCGAAGGGCAAAGGCGGAAGGCAAGACAAAAGGACGCGGCACCGGGCCGCGTCGAAAGGCAGTCTGCACATGGGGGTGGTGCGGCACGGAGCGGCTTTGCCGCCGTGCCGCGTTCGGCGCGAAGGTCGCGCCAATACAGGCATGTCCGCGTGCTTCGCACGACCGGACACGCCAGAGCTTGCAGGGAGAACGGCGATGACCGACCGCCGCGACGACGATTTCCGCGTGCGCCCCAGCGCCCCTAAGAACCGGGGCAAAGGCCAGGGGCAGAGCTTCGTTTCCGAGGTGCTCAAGCAGGCCGGCAAGGCCAGCAGCGGCAAGTCCTCGATGCGCCATTCCGCAGCCGGTGGCAGCGGCGCACGCGCCGGCCAGCGCCCCGGCTCGCGCCTGGGGCGCGGCCACACAGCGGCGCGCTTCGCCGGGGCGAAGCTCACGCCCATGTCGCGGCGCGTGACCATCAAGACGCTGCTGGTCAATCACCAGCGGGCCAGCCCGCAATCGCTCGCCAAGCACCTGCGCTACGTCGAGCGCGACGGCGCGGGCCGCGATGGCGAACCGGGCCGGGCCTACGGTCCGCAGACCGACGAAGCCGACCTGGACGCCTTCAAGGAACGCTGCGCCGATGACCGGCACCATTTCCGCTTCATCGTCTCGCCCGAGGACGGGGCCGAACTGGACGACCTGCGCACCTACACCCGGCATCTGGTGGATCGCATGGAAGCCGACCTGGGCACGCGGCTGGATTGGGTGGCGGTGGATCACTGGAACACCGACAACCCGCACACCCACCTGATCGTGCGCGGGCGCGACGACACCGGCAAAGACCTCATCATCGCCGGCGACTACATCGCCCACGGCTTCCGCCATCGCGCCGCCGAACTGGCGACTGAATGGCTGGGGCCGCGCACCGAACTGGAGATCCAGCAGACCTTGGGGCGCGAGGTGGAACAGGAGCGGTGGACGAGCTTGGATCGCACCTTACAACGCGAGGCTGGCGAGGATGGCCGGGTGCATGTCGAACGGCTCAACGAACCCCGCTTGCAGCGCCAACGCCTGCTGCTGATCGGTCGCCTGCAACGCTTGCAGCGCCTGGGCCTGACCGACGAGGTGCAGCCCGGCACCTGGGCCGTCCATACGGACGCGGAGAAGACGTTGCGCGCCTTGGGCGAGCGCGGGGACAACATCCGCACCATGCAGCGGGCCATGAGCGGCGAGCCGCGCGACCTGGCCGTGTTCGAGCCGGGCGAGAATGGCCGTACCCTCATCGGCCGTGTGGCCGCGAAGGGGCTGGCCGACGAGCTGCGCGACCGTGGCTATCTGGTCATCGACGGCGTGGATGGCAAGGCCCACTACGTCGCGCTGAACGCCCGCGACGAGCTGGCGAACTATCCCACCGGCGCGGTGGTGGAGGTGAAGAGGGCGGCCGACGTGCGCGCCGCCGATAAGAACATCGCCGCGCTGGCGAGCGATGGCCTGTACCGTGCCGACCATCACCTGGCCATCGAACAGGGCCGGGCCACGCCCGGACGCGACCCGCAGGAAGTCGTCGCTGCTCACGTCCGGCGGCTGGAAGCCCTGCGCCGGGCCGGCATCGTGGAGCGCGTGGCCGAAGGGCTATGGAAGGTGCCGGACGACCTGGCCGAGCGTGGCCGCCAGTACGACGCGCAGCGCCTGGGCGGCGTGGCGGTGGAACTTAAATCGCACCTGCCCATCGAGCGGCAGGCCCGCGTCATCGGTGCGACCTGGCTTGACCAGCAATTGATCGGTGGTGGCCGAGGGCTGGGCGACCGGGGCTTTGGCGGCGATGCTAAGCAAGCCATGCAGCAGCGTGCCGACTTTCTGGCCGAACAAGGGCTGGCCGAACGTCGCGGGCGGCGCGTGATCCTCGCTCGGAACCTGCTTGGGACACTGCGGAGTCGGGAGCTGGCGCAGGCCGGGAAGGACATTGCTGCCGAAACCGGCCTGGAGCATCGCCCGGTGGCCGATGGCCAGCGCGTGGCCGGCATCTACCGGCGCTCCGTCATGCTGGCGAGCGGGCGTTACGCCATGCTCGATGACGGCATGGGGTTTAGCCTGGTGCCGTGGAAGCCAGTGATTGAGCCGCGCCTTGGGCAATCTCTTAGCGCCACCGTCCACAGCCATACCGCGTCTTGGCATCTTGGCCGAGGACCAGGAAGGTAGTTGAATCAGCTAGCCCAAGGTGAGGGACGTGCTACATGCGCTCGGCTGGCCCTGACTTCGACGCTCTGCAGCCTCACCGACTTCTGGAATTCGGCGCAGACCAGCATGTTGGATGTAGGGCCCTTTGGCACGCTGATGCAAGACGCAGTGTGTTCCATTGCGATTGGCAGGATTTAGCGATCCTCCGTCCGTTGTTAATAACAATCATTCGCATTGAAAAAATACGATAGAGGTTCTACGGCTGCGCGTATCGAACACCCGGCCTGAAACGAACTCTGTCAGGGCAATGTCGTGGCTCGTGCACGTCTTTTCTATTTGTTTGGATTCCTATGCATCGCGTCGCTATTCGTCGGCGTGAAGCAATTGTCGTGGGGGCAGGCTTATACGCTGTCCGATGATGCTTGGCTAACACTGACAGTGAGTCGTATTCCACGCTTGGCAGCGCTCATTCTGACCGGAGTGGGACTGTCTATTTGCGGTGTGATTCTGCAGCAGATTGTTCGGAACAAGTTTGTAGAGCCTGCGACGTCTGGTGGTTTGGACGCGGCGAAACTGGGAATTCTGCTCTCGCTGGTGTTGGCGCCAGGGCTGGGAACCATGGGCAAGATGCTGTTCGCGCTCTTGTTTTGCTTCTCGGCGAGCATGCTCTACGTCGCAATCATCCGGCGCATAAAGTTCAAGAACACGGTATTGGTTCCCGTCGTGGGGTTGATGTACGGCAGCGTCTTGAGTGCCGTCGCGGAGTTTTATGCCTATCGCCACAATATTGTGCAGAGCATGCAAGGCTGGCTATTGGGTGATTTCTCAAAGATCATCCAAGGCAATTACGAGATCATCTATTTAATCCTCCCCATCGTTGCGCTCACCTACCTGTTCGCACATCGTTTCACTGTAATGGGGATGGGGGAAGACGCAGCAACCAGCTTGGGCTTGAGCTATTCGCGGACTGCGGCATTGGGCTTGCTGCTGGTGGCCGTCACCGTCTCTGCCTGCGTCATTGCCGTAGGGGCCATTCCCTTCGTCGGTTTGGTGATCCCCAACCTGGTGGCGCTGCGCTGTGGAGAGAACCTACGCCGAACCCTGCCTATCGTGGCTCTGGCGGGTGCGTCACTTCTGCTTGTGTGCGACATCGTTGGCCGTCTTCTGATTTTTCCGTTTGAAGTGCCGATCGGCATGACGGCAGGCAGCCTGGGCGGCTTGCTGTTCCTTGTGCTCCTGCTGGGGAAACTCAAATGATGCGCATGGCCAACAGGCACGGGCTTTGGACGCTGGTCATCGCGGCTGCGTTGATCTTCATTTTTGTGCAATCGGGTTTCGATTTCGGCTATGTCATCCCTAAGCGGCTGAACCGCTTGGCGACCATCGTGATCGGTGGCATCTGTGTCGCGGTTTCCTCGATCATATTTCAGACCATCGCAGGCAACCGAATACTCACCCCCGCTGTAATGGGATACGAAGCGGTTTACCTGCTTCTTCAATCGTTGCTGACGCTGATCGTGGGCGGGCATGGGTTGATCGCCATTGGCCGCAACGAGGGCTTCTTTCTGTCGATCGCCTTCATGTTGGCTTATTCGTGGGTCGTCCATCGCTATTTGTTCAGAGATGGCAAGCGCAACGTGTACTACCTGTTATTGCTTGGTCTGGTGCTGACCATGCTGTTCAGCACGATTATCCAGTTCGTCCAGCTCAAGATCAGCCCGGGGGACTTCGGCATCGTCCAAGGGTTTATCTACGCATCGTTCAACAGGGCGCGGCCAGAGCAACTGGTCTATGCGGGGGTTCTGGTGGCCGCGATAGCCATTGTGTTGGCCAAGACGCTTCCTTCTTTGGACGTTCTAGCGCTTGGGCGCGAGCAATCCGCGTCACTGGGATTGGACTACAAGCGGAGCGTGAGGCTCTACCTGGCCCTCACTGCCGCTCTGGTGGCCATCTCCACCAGCCTGATTGGGCCGACAGCCTTTATGGGGATATTCGTCGCCAACATTACGTACTCGTTGACCAGATCGACATGGCATCGCCTGACGCTACCAACCGGATGCGCGGTCGCGATCGGAATTTTCATAGTCGCCCAACTCCTGGTCGAGCACGTTTTCAATTACACAACCACCGTCAGCATCCTCGTCAACCTTGTTTGCGGGGCCTACTTCCTCATGCTGACGGTGCGTACGCGAGGTGGCGCATGATCGCGACAGAAGGCCTTTGCAAGGCATACAACGGCAACTCGGTGCTGTCCAAAGTCAGCACCCAGTTTCCTGCAGGAAAACTGACCTCTCTTATTGGCCCGAACGGCGCAGGGAAAAGCACCCTGTTGATGCTGGTCGCCCGTCTGCTGGAGCCCACCAGTGGCGCAATTCGGATCGGCGATAAGCCTGTGTCAGATTTCCGCCCGCGGGACTATGCAACACGTGTCGCTACGCTGCGTCAGGCACCTGATATCAACCTTCGCCTGACAGTCGAAGAGCTGGTGGCTTTCGGGCGTTTTCCCTATACCCGCGGCTCACTCGATGCCCGTGACCACAGCGAGATCGACCAAGCCTTGGCCTTTCTCTCTCTTGATGGGTTGAGAGAGCGCTACATCGATGAACTCAGTGGCGGCCAACGTCAGATGGCGTTCTTGGCGATGACGATTGCACAGCAGACCGACTGCCTGCTGCTCGATGAGCCGCTCAACAACCTGGACATGAAGCATTCCGTACAGATCATGCAGGCCCTTCGCCGTCTGTGTGACGAACGCGGCCGCACGGTGGTGATGGTGGTTCATGACATCAATTTCGCTGCCAACTATTCGGACCACATCGTGGCGATGAAGTCCGGGTCCGTTTGCTTCAGCGGCCGGGCTGCCGAGGTCATTTCAGAGGACAGACTACGAGAACTGTTCGAGTTGGATTTCGAAATCACGCGTACCGCTCGTGGGTGCGTGTGCAATTACTTCAAACCATCAGGAGAATCTAGATGAAGTGGAACAAAGGTAAGGAACGATGGGCGGCAGCTCTGCTCTTGCTTTTGGTTGCCGCGTTGCAGGGCTGCGATCAGAAGCACGAGCAATCGGCGCACGGGGAAGCGCCGGCTGTGACAGCCCAGCAACAGGTGGTTGCTGATACAGACTCCATAACGGTCGTGCACGAATTGGGTACTGCCATTCTCAAGTCCAGGCCGACGCGCGTGGTTCCCTACGACATGAGCGTGCTCGACTCCCTCGACCAGCTTGGCATTCCGATTGTCGGCATGCCTAAGGACTATGTTCCTCGCTTCCTCTCGAAGTATCAGGACAACCCGGCGATCCAGGATGTGGGTTCGGTGTTGCAGCCGAATTTCGAGCAACTCCATGCGGTGAAGCCTGACCTGGTGTTGATTTCTCCTCTGGAAGCAGGCAGCTATCAGGAGCTTTCGCAGATCGTGCCAACGATTTACTTCGATGTGGATTACATGAACCAACACGGCGACTACATCGGGGGCGTCAAGAAGCAACTCATGACGTTGGGGCATGTGTTCGGGGTGGAAGACCAGGCGCGCAAGAAAAGTCTTGAAATCGATCAGAAGGTTGAAGAGGCACGCGCCACAATCAATGGCCGTCCCGAGAAGGCGCTCATCGTGATGCACAACAACGGTGCCTTCACTGCCTTTGGCATTCAATCCCGATACGGATTCATCTTCGACACCCTCGGTGTCAAGCCTGCCAGCCAGCACATCGAACCTGGACTGCATGGTCAGCCGATCTCGAACGAGTTCATTCACGATGCTGATCCCGACATCCTCTACGTCGTCGATCGGACCGCCGCTCACGACCGCAAGCCGGTGGATCCCAAGGGGCTCGACAATCCGCTGTTGCGGCAGACAAAGGCATGGAAGACCGGCCATGTGGTCTTCGTGAATCCGGACGTTTGGTATCTCACCGGTGCTGGTGTCACTTCGCTGGAAATGCTCATCGATGAGGTCCTGAAGGGCTACTCCGGCGGTTAGGGCTGCGTCTTCGCATTGTCTCCAGCGGCGCGGCAATACCCAGCGCTACCACGTTGACGGCAACGAACGGGAGTTAGGTTCGCAAGTGCCGTTGCGTTTCTGAATTCGAGGAGTTTATTGAAATGGCTATTCATCGCCAGGGGCTCGCTTGCGCCCGGAAAAAGTACCGAAACCAAATGACGTGGCTCTGCGCGTTGTTCCTACCGACCGTACTGCCTGCATATGCAGGTCCCATTGAAGCGGAGGAACCCACCTCGGCCTCGTCGCAGTCCAAGGAGGACGGCAGAGGTGTTGCGGTCTTGCCCGCTGTGACGGTCTCTGCGCAGCGACCAGGCTCCGACACAGAAGGAACCGGCTCATACACCACCGGCATAACGAGAGCGGCGACCGGGCTGAGCCTTTCGCCAAGAGAAACCCCGCAGTCGGTTACCGTCGTGACGCGCCAACGCATGGACGATCAACAACTGAATTCAATCAAAGACGTGTTGGAGAATACGACCGGGATCAGCTCCACCACATTGGACACGGAGCGCGTTTCTTACTATTCGCGTGGTTTCAGTATCGACAGCTTCCAGTACGATGGCGTGCCAACGACATACATTCCCGGATCGTTCCTGCCAGGTGAGGGAGTGCTGGACACGGCCTTTTACGATCGGGTCGAGGTGGTACGTGGCGCCACTGGTCTGCTGCAGGGGGTCGGCGATCCGTCAGCCTCGGTCAACCTCGTTCGCAAGCGGCCTTTGCGTGAGTTCTCTCTGACTGGTTCGCTGGGGGCTGGTTCTTGGGACAACTATCGTGGAATGCTGGACGTATCCACGCCGCTTACCTCCACCGGCAATGTCCGCG
Source organism: Pseudomonas sp. 2VD (assembly GCF_005503585.1). Classification (NCBI taxonomy): domain Bacteria; kingdom Pseudomonadati; phylum Pseudomonadota; class Gammaproteobacteria; order Pseudomonadales; family Pseudomonadaceae; genus Pseudomonas; species Pseudomonas sp. 2VD. The sequence continues at coordinate 18,944 of NZ_SCND01000039.1, read as the reverse complement.
CGCGGATGGTGGGTGCCTATCAGGATCGCAATTCCTTCCTCGACTATTACCAGCAGCGCCGGCAGGCCTTCTACGGTGTGGTCGAGGCAGATCTGACGTCGAGCACGACCCTGAGCCTGGGCCACGAATACCAGGACAGCGATCCCAAGGGGATTACCTGGGGTGGCCAGCCGCTGTTCTATTCCGATGGTTCGCGCACCGATTGGTCCCGGTCCAAGAACACTGCGCCGCGTTGGAGCCATTGGGGCAACCGGATTAATACGACCTTCACGCGCTTGGAACATGAGTTCGATAACGGATGGAGCGTTCGCGCCAACGCGGAGCACCGACGTGTGGACAGCTCAAGCGAGCTGTTCTCGATGAACGGCTATCCAGATCGCGCCTCAGGGGAAGGCTTGTGGCCGATTGCCCTGGGAGGTCGCAGCAATAGCCGGCAGAACAATTTTGATGTTATGGCCTCTGGACCGTTTGCGTTGTTCGGGCGTGATCACGAACTGATGGTAGGCGCGTCAACGTCCCGGCTCCGTGCACATGACAACTCTGCTTTCATCTTCCCGACGGACCCTATCGGTAGCATCTACGACTGGAGTGGAAACTATCCAAAGCCGGATTTCGCCAGCTTCCCGCACGCCGCATCCAGTACGACTATCAAGCAGAGCGGTCTCTATAGTGCGGCCCGCTTCTCGTTGGCTGACCCGCTCAAGCTGATTGTCGGTGCTCGGCTGAGCAACTACGAAATGGAGCGGGACAGCAGTAGTGGGGAGCCCTTCCACTACAAGAAGGACAACAAACTGATCCCGTATGCGGGGCTGGTCTATGACATTGACGACACGTACTCGGCGTACGTCAGCTACACGGAAATCTTCAAGCCACAAACCGACCGTGATCGCAACGACAAGGTGTTGGGGCCGACCAAGGGCAAGAACACGGAAGTCGGCATCAAGGGAGAGTATCTGGACGGCCGCCTGAACGCGTCCATCGCGGTGTTTGAAGCTCGCCTTGACGGGGTGCCGCAAATTGACAGCGGCCATTTGCTGCCCGACGGCTCTCAAGCGTATTACGCCGCCAACGGCACCAAGTCGCGAGGATTCGACATCGATGTCCAGGGCGAGATCACGCGTGATTGGAACCTTTACGCGGGCATCTCTCATTTCACTGCATCCCAAGGCGACGGCCAGCGCTTGAGCACGCAGATTCCTCGAACGACGGCGCGCCTGTTCACCACTTACCGGCTGCCGGGTGACTGGAATCGCTTGACGATCGGCGGCGGCGTGAACTGGCAGAGCCGCTTTTATGGGACGGCGACCGGACCTCAAGGGGAAGTCCAAGTTGGCCAGGCTTCTTATGCGCTCGCCTCGTTGATGGCACGCTACGACGTCACGAAAAACACCACCATCACGGCGAATGTCAACAACCTGTTTGATCGCAGGTATTACACGATGACGGGGTTCTACAACCACTACCTGTACGGCGAGCCTCGTAATTTCATGGTGAATATGACGTACAAGTTCGAGTGATCCGAACGTCCCTACGGCTCTTCGCCTTGTGTGAGTTCAGAGAAGTATCGCGCAGGGGGCTTTCCGACCGCCTTCTTGAACATGGTGATGAAGGCGGTGACCGAGTCGTAGCCCAATTGGTCCGCTACTCGCTGCACCGTTTGCCCGGAGGAAAGCTGGCGCATGGCAACGATCAAATGCAGTTGCTGGCGCCAGCGGCCGAACGTCAGGCCTGTCTCCTGTTGGACGAGGCGGGCTAGCGAGCGTTCGCTCATGGCGACCAGCTTAGCCCAATCGGCAAGTGTCCTTCGATCCGCCGGATCGTCCGAGAGCATCTTCGCGATCTTGCGCATCCGCGGTTCGTTCGATGTTGGCAGGTATAGCTGCTCGACCGGCATTTGTGCGAGTTCCTCCAGAAGCACGACGGCCTTGCGTCCCACTCGGCTGTCCGGAAGGTATTCGGGAGCCTGGTCAGCCATGTGCAGCACTAACTCGCGCACCAGAGGAGTGATGGAGAGCGTGCAGCATTGGTCCGGCAATTGCGCTGCACCTGGTTGCACGAAGAGGTAACAAATCCGTGCGTTTGCGGTGGCGCGAACACTGTGGGGCATTTGTCCTGGAATCCACACGGCACAGCGCGGGGGAACCATCCAAATAGCATTAGGTACTTCGCAGGTCACGCCACCCTTCAGAGCAAGGACTAGCTGTCCTTGTCGATGTTGATGTACCGGGACTTCGCTCTTTTGCTCGGCGATGTCCACACGCATCCCCACTACCGGGCCGCGCACCTTGGTTTCGTCGAAACTTTTCAACGACGGTTCTAGCGACATGGGCATTGGAATTACCTTGGCAGAATTTAGCGATCTGTTGTCATTCTAGCTAAATTCATATTTAGGTCCAAGCGATAGATTGCGGTACTGATTGTCTGTTTTTGGAGTTATGAATGAGTAATCGTGATGCAACCTTGGCGGTTGCCCGACCAGCTTTGCTGATAGCAGGGCTCCTTTTGATCGCGACTAACCTGCGTGCGCCCATTACGGGCGTTGCTCCCGTTCTGGAGACACTGCAGTCGGCGTTTGCGTTGTCGCCGGCACAAGCGGGGCTCTTGACGACGCTACCGTTGTTGGCGTTCGGCATCATTTCCCCCTTTGCCGCGATGTTCGCGAGGGAATACGGACTGGAGCGTTCGCTGTTCGGGGCGCTACTGCTTATCGCGGCCGGCGTGGTGGTCCGATCCGTCGGGCCTGTGTGGACCCTGTATCTGGGCACGGCCACTATCGGTGCTGGCATCGCCGTGGGCAATGTGCTGCTTCCCAGCCTGGTCAAACGTGACTTCCCGGCAAAGGTGCCCACCGTTATGGGCGTCTGCTCCATTGCCATAGGCGGCGCGGCCGCGCTGGCATCCGCGAGTGCCGTGCCGCTGGGACATGCGTTCGGCTGGCAAGGCGCGCTTGGCGCTACCTTCGTCTTTCCGTTGGTTGCCGCCCTGGTGTGGTCCAGCCAGTTGGGGTCTCATACCGCGCCGGCCAAGGGAACTGCCTCGGCCCCTCATGGTGGACGGGTATGGCATTCCGCGTTGGCGTGGCAGGTGACCTTGTTCATGGGCATCAATTCACTGGTGTATTACGTGTTGGTCGCGTGGCTGCCGTCCGTTCTGACTTCCTCGGGTATTTCTCCGGAGGTTGCCGGCTCGCTTCATGGTGTCATGCAATTCGCTTCGGCAGTGCCCGGTCTCCTGCTTGGTCCCATCGTCAGCCGTATGAAGGACCAAAGGCTGGTCGCCGCCACTATGGGTGGGCTGATGGCCGTGGCCCTTCTCGGCTTCTGCGTGGCGCCGCCCTGGGCCTCCTTGTGGGCGTTCTGCTTCGGCCTGGGCTCTGGCGGTGGCGTGCTGCTGGCGTTGATGTTCATGGGCCTGCGGGCTAACAGCGCCCACCAGGCCGCGTCGCTTTCAGGCATGGCCCAGTGTGTCGGCTACTTTCTGGCGGCATGCGGTCCGACGCTTGCGGGCAAGCTCCATGACCTCACCGGTAGCTGGATTGCCGTTCTGTATATCGGCATGGGGCTCTCGATCGTGATGGTGATCTTTGGCTTGCTTGCAGGTCGCTCTCGAACGATCGGGGCCGAGCATCCGCAACCTCGTCATTGATGTCATCGCTTGCGCTGTCCGCCGCTATGCAGGGGGGCAGCGCTTTTGGAACCACAGGTTCGTGAGGTAACGAAATGAGCAACAAGACGACCTTTCTAAATATCTCCAGCACCTCCGCCGACTGGCGTGGGCTGGCGCTTTCCAACTTCGGACTTTCACCATTCGTATTCCACGACATGTTGTTTGCGTCCGTTGAGGGGTTCATACAAGGCATCAAATTTCCAGAGAGCGATCCGCGCCGGCTGCAGGCCTTTCACCTGAGTGGCTGGGATGCAAAACAACTCGGAGATCTGGCGGATCGCAGTGGTGCCTATTGGAATCGCCAATGCTTGCCCTACGGCTCAACGCAGCATCATCAGCTTATTGAGTCCGCTATTCGGGCACGAATCGATCAATCCGTAGGATTGCAGAGGGCACTGCTGTCCACGAATGGGCTGGAACTGGTCCACGATACGGGTCGGGCAGAAGCGCCGACGACATCGCTGCCTGCCATCGTTTTTTGTCGAATTCTGACTGCCATTCGTGAGGAACTGCTGTGCGCACGCCTGGCAGCATCGTGACCCCTCGACTCGCTCGGGTACTCAATCGTTCAATGGAGCAGACTGACTATGAACCTTAACCCTCGGAACTTCTTGGTGCATGACATTAGCCACCATCCGATGGTCGTCTTCAGAAACGACTCTGCTAGACCTGGCTACGCAAAGCAATGGGAGGCCGAAACGGTTTCTCTTATTCGGTACGGGGCGCCTTTCGTCATTGTGTATGACCAGCTTCGCGGAGATGAAGATCAACAGGATCTAAGGCACAGGGCGTTGTGGCTCAAGCAGAACAAAGCGGAGATGAGCCGAGTGTGCAAGGGATTCATCAGTATTGAGCCCGACCCTGTGCGCCGAGAGGAGGCAAGGCAGATGGGGGTGATGCTGGCAAGAGCGTTCGGTATGCAACATGAGGCGGTCGAAACGCAGGCCGAGGCCCGCAAGCTTGCCGAATGCTGGGCATCCGAGCCATCCCCAGGTAGATAGTTCCCATGGAACTGCGGCACCTGCGATGCTTTCTTGCCGTGGCCGAAGAGCTGCATTTTGCACGCGCGGCTGAACGACTGCATATCGAGCAATCGCCTTTGTCGCGGACTATCAAAGAGCTGGAAGAGGAGTTAGGTGCCCAGCTTTTCGTGCGGACTACCCGAAATACCCGGCTGACTCGTTCTGGAAATATGTTCCTGGAGCATGTTCCACGCGTATTTGCAGCGTTGCAGCAGGCACGAGACAGTGTGAAGGCTGCCGCTAATGGATTTCACCGTCAATTGCGTGTTGCCTTGTCGGATGGAATCTCACCGTCTCGCCTACCAGCGCTACTGGCGCTGTGCCGGCAGGAAGAGCCCGACGTTGATATTCGCCTCTTCGAAATTCCTTTGTCACAGCAGATCAAGGGGTTGCACGATGATCTGTACGATGTTGGATTTGCACAGTCGAATGAGGTAGGCCACGGCATCGTCGCCATGCCTGCCTGGAGCGATACGCTCATGGTCGCGGTGCCGGCGCGGCATCCGCTGCTGGCCCATAAGCGAATTCCCCTGGAAGAACTGCTGCGCTATCCGCTCGTCTTGTGCGATCCACAGGTGTGTGAAGGTCATGCCAGACATGTTGATAGGGTGCTGCGTCGGATGGACACGGAACCGCTCATTGCGGAGCGAGTTGCTTCTTGCGATTTGATGATGGCGCTGGTATCGGCCGGCTTCGCACTCGGGCTGGCGGGTGCTGCGCATATTGCCGCTAGTCGTGAACCAGGCGTGGTAGCTCGGCCGTTGGCGGCACGTGTGCCGCCGCTGACGACCTACCTATTGCATCCCGAGGGCGAGCCTTCCGATGTGCTGGTGCGCTTCATTGAGCGCGTCCAGTCCATCGAATCGCTGGAGTGCCCGAGGCTGCTCCCTGGCTGCAGCCTTGATCTCCCAGAGGAGCCTACTCGATGAAAATGACAATCCCACTCTTGCTAGTCGCGGCATTGACTGCCTGCGGCCAGTCTGAGGCACCGCAGAAAACCACCGGTTCGGAGGCAGATATTCCGACTGTGGAAGAACTTGCAGCTAACCCCGGACCGCTCAAGGAACTGCGGCAGCGATGCAAGACCGATCGCCCCAAGCTGGGCGATATGCTGTGCAACCGGGTCGCCGAAGCCACGCGCAAGCGGTTCTATAGCGACGGCGAGACCCCATACACGCCACCGAAAGAGTCGCCCAAGTTCTGATTGTTGGCGGCACGCCGCATCACCTTCATTTTTCTGCCCGATACGCTGCAATGCGCCTGCGATTGCGGCGTTTATCTTTGGCTCGCTGTCGCACTAATTATTTCATTTTGCACGACCTTTCTGCCCTAAACGGTCTTTGATCGGCACTGACCAGGCACCGATCCTGATGCTTGCGGCACGTCCTTGTGCCGCTTTTCCGAAGAGGAATCAGCTCAGGAGAAATCGGAGGCCAGGTCATGCAAGGGACGAACGTGCTGTTCGGTCAGATTGCCGTGGTGTTCGGCATCGTGATCGCCGGCGTGTGGGGCGCCACACAATGGACAGCATCCACCCTTGGCTATCAACTACGCCTTGGCTCGCCCTGGTTCGATTTTCTTGGCACGCCGATCTACCACCCGTGGAAGCTGTTTGAGTGGTGGTTCGTTTTCGATGCTTATGCGCCGCGCGTATTCGATACCGGGGGCGCCATCGCGGGCGGCAGTGGGCTATTGGCGGTGATCGTCGCCATCGGCATGTCGATCTGGCGCTCGCGGCAGTCGCGCCTGGTCACGACTTACGGCTCGGCCCGCTGGGCGAACGCGGATGACATTCGCAAGGCGGGCCTCACACAGCCTGCTGGCGTGTTTCTGGGCCAGCACGATCGCCAGTACCTGAGTCACGAAGGCCCGGAACACGTCCTGACCTTCGCGCCTACGCGCTCGGGCAAAGGTGTGGGTCTGGTGGTGCCGACACTGCTGTCTTGGCCGGCGTCGGCCGTCATCCACGACATCAAAGGCGAGAACTGGCAGATCACCGCCGGCTGGCGCTCGCGCTTCTCGCATTGCCTGCTGTTCAACCCGACCGATGCGAAGTCGGCGGCCTACAACCCGCTGCTGGAGGTTCGACGCGGCGCGCATGAGGTGCGCGACGTGCAGAACATCGCGGACATTCTTGTCGATCCCGAAGGTGCGCTGGAGAAGCGCAATCATTGGGAGAAGACCAGCCACGCGCTGCTGGTCGGGGCCATCCTGCATGTGCTCTACGCGGGCGAAGACAAGACGCTGCGCGGCGTCGCCAACTTCCTCTCCGATCCGGCCAGCCCCTTCGAGCTGACCTTGCACCGGATGATGACCACGCCCCACCTGGGCGATGGCCCGCATCCTGTCGTCGCTTCGGCGGCGCGCGAAGTGCTCAACAAGTCGGACAACGAACGCTCCGGTGTGCTGTCCACGGCCATGTCGTTCCTCGGCCTGTACCGCGATCCCACGGTGGCCGAAGTCACCTCGCGCTGTGATTGGCGCATCGCCGACCTGATCGCGGCCGAGCATCCGGTGTCGCTGTACCTAGTGGTGCCGCCTTCGGACATTTCGCGGACGAAGCCGCTCATTCGCCTGATCCTCAACCAGATCGGGCGGCGCCTCACCGAATCGCTCGATGGCTCCGATGGCATCGAGCGCCGCCACAAGCTGCTGCTGATGCTCGATGAGTTTCCTGCGCTGGGGCGCCTGGACTTCTTCGAGACGGCGCTGGCCTTCATGGCGGGCTACGGCATCCGCAGCTTCCTCATCGCGCAGTCGCTCAACCAGATCGACAAGGCGTATGGGCAAAACCACTCCATCCTCGACAACTGCCATGTGCGCGTGACGTTCGCCACGAACGACGAGCGCACCGCCAAACGGATCTCCGAGACGCTGGGAACAGCCACCGAGTTGCGCGCCCAGCGCAACTACGCGGGCCACCGGCTCGCGCCTTGGCTGGGCCACCTGATGGTGTCGCGCCAGGAAACCGCGCGTCCGCTGCTAACGCCTGGCGAAGTCATGCAGCTTCCACCTGACGAGGCCGTGGTGATGGTGTCCAGCGTGGCGCCGATCAAGGCGAAGAAGCTGCGCTACTACGCGGACGCCAATTTCAAGCGTCGCGTGCTGCCACCGCCCGCGCTGGCGGATGGGCAGTACGCCGACGCGCCGCCATTGCGGCCCGACGACTGGAGCGGGTTGGCGATTCCCGCCGTGCCCATCGCACCGGCCGCGGCATCCGCTGATGGCCTGGGTTCCGCCGATGACGGTGGCCCACGCCGTCAGCCCGAACTCTCCGAAACCGTCGCCTACGACCCCGAGCTGGCCGCTCCCGTGGCCGACCTTGGGCTGCTCGATGACGACGACGACCTGCCGCTTCCCCTTCCGCGCCAGCTTGATCCAGCCATGCAGCGCACGGCCCGGCTGGCCTCTCTCGACCCCAACGACGGAATCGAGCTATGAGCCAATATCGCCTCAACCTGTTCATCCAGCCGGAGCACGTCAAGCGCCTGAACGAGCTGGCCGCCAAGAAAGGCGTGTCCAAGTCGTCCATCGTCGCGGCGGCGCTCGCATCGTGGCTGTCGCCCGATGCCGCCGACCAGCGCGAGGCGGCCATTGCCAAGCGGCTTGATCGCCTGTCGCGCCAGGCCGAGCGCATGGAGCGCGACCAGAACATCGCCATCGAAACGCTGGCGCTGTTCATCCGCTACTACCTGACCGTGAGCACGCCAGTTCCCGAGGCGCACCAAGACGCGGCGCGCGCCCAGGGCAAGGCGCGCTTCGAGCAGTTCGTTGAACAGTTGGGCCGCCACCTGCTGCGGGGCCGCAGCCTGGTGCGCGACGTGGTGGAAGAACTGCACCCCGACCCGATGCGGATGGAAGACGCGGCGGCAGCCGCGCAAGCGCAGGAGCGTGCGTCATGAGCGCCCGTATTCCCATTGAAGGGCAGTCCATGACCGCCACGTCGCTCGACCGCCGCATCCAGATGCTGCGCACGGCCATGGGGCCACTGATCGCCGCCGCGCTCGAAGACCCGGACGTGGTGGAAGTGATGCTGAATCCTGATCGCACCCTTTGGGTGGATCGGCTTTCCAGTGGGCGCGCGCCGATGGGCGTGGAACTGCCCGATGCGGACGGCGAGCGAATCATCCGCTTGGTCGCGGCCCACGTCGGCGCAGAAGTCCATCGTGGCCAGCCGTTGCTGTCCGCCGAGTTGCCCGAGACGGGCGAACGCTTCGAGGGCATCCTGCCGCCGGCAGCGCCGGGGCCGGCCTTCGCGCTGCGCAAGCGCGCCATCGGCGTGATACCGCTGGAGCGGTACGTCATCGACGGGATGATGACCAGCGCACAGGCGGGCTTTCTCGTTCGCGCCGTGCGCGAGCGGCAGAACGTCTTGATCGCCGGCGCCACCAGCAGCGGCAAGACTACGCTCGCCAATGCGCTGCTGGCCGAAATTGCCGCCACGGGCGACCGCGTGCTGGTGCTTGAAGACACGGTGGAGCTGCAATGCGCGGCCCGCGACCACGTTCCGCTGCGCACCCGCGCAGGCGTGGTTTCCATGACCGAGCTGGTGCGCTCGTCCATGCGCCTCCGGCCGGATCGCGTCGTCGTTGGCGAGGTGCGCGGCGCCGAGGCGCTGGATCTCATCAAGGTGTGGGGCACGGGCCACCCCGGCGGCATCGCCACGATCCATGCCGGCTCCGCGCTCGGCGCACTGTTGCGCCTGGAGCAACTGATTCTCGAAGTGGCGGTGAATCCGCCCCGTGCGCTGATCGCCGAGGCGGTCAACGTGGTGATCCACATCGCCGGGCGCGGGCGCAAACGCCGCATCGAGCGCATCGCTCGCGTCGTCTGCTTCGACGGCGTGGGCTACCAACTGGCGGACGCACTGGAAACGTCCTTTCCCGAGCTGCCGCCACTTCCCGATGCCGCTCCCGCTGCGGCGACTTCCCCATCCCCTGACTCACTTGGAGAACTGCCATGACGCAGATGACCATTCCTGCTTTCCGTTTTTCTGCAAATCCGCCTTCGCGCCTGTCCAACCTGGCGCGGTTGCGCAGCCTGGCCCGCCCTGCGGAGCAAGGGCTGCTGCTGGCCGCGCTGCTGCTGTTCCTGGCCGGAACCGCGCAGGCCGCTGGTTCCTCGATGCCCTGGGAAGGGCCGTTGCAGTCCATCCTCGAATCCATCCAGGGGCCGGTGGCGCGCATCGTGGCCGTCATCATCATTATTGCCACGGGCCTCGCGCTCGCCTTCGGCGACACGTCCGGCGGCTTCCGCAAGCTGATCCAGATCGTCTTCGGCTTGTCCATCGCGTTCGCGGCTTCAAGCTTCTTCCTGTCGTTCTTCAGCTTCTCCGGCGGGGCCGTCGTATGAGTGCCCCGGACACCTTCGCGGACGGCTTCGAGGTGCCGCTGCATCGCTCGCTGACCGAGCCGATTCTGCTTGGCGGTGCGCCGCGCACCGTGGCGATCGCCAACGGCACGCTGGCCGCCGCTGTCGGCCTGGGCCTGCAACTGTGGATTCCCGGCGTGGTGCTCTGGATCGTCGGCCATTCGCTGGCGGTGTGGGGTGCGTGCGTCGATCCACAGTTCATGCAGGTCTTCGCCCGGCACATCAAGCACCGCCCGCTGCTGGACGTGTGAGGGGAGGACGCCGCGATGCTGAACCTCGCCGAATACCGCCAGCGCCCGGCCTTGCTTGCCGACTGGCTGCCCTGGGCCGGGCTGGTCGCGCCGGGCGTCGTCTTGAACAAGGACGGCAGTTTCCAGCGCACGGCCAAGTTTCGCGGGCCTGACCTCGACAGCGCGACGCAAGGCGAGCTGATCGCCACGTCGGCGCGGTTGAACAACGCGCTGCGCCGCATGGGATCGGGCTGGGCGTTATTCATCGAAGCCGAGCGCCGGCCTGCGGCCGATTATCCGCACTCGGAGTTTCCCGAGCCGCTTTCGTGGCTGGTGGAGGAAGAACGCCGGGCCGCTTTCGAGGAATCGGGTAGTCACTTCGAGAGCGGCTATCACCTGACGCTGCTTTACCTGCCGCCGGAAGAATCTCGCGCCCGTGCAGCCAAGATGCTCTACGAGAACACGCCGACGAATGGCGTGGACTGGCGCGAGCGGCTGCAAGCCTTCGTCGCGGAAACGGATCGCGTCTTCGACCTGCTCGACGGCGTGATGCCGGAAATTGACTGGCTCGATGACGCGCAGACGCTGACCTGCCTGCACGCGACCATCTCGACGCGGCGCTATCGCGTGGGCGTGCCCGAAGTGCCATTCCACATCGACGCGCTGCTGACCGATTCCGCGCTGATCGGCGGCCTGGCGCCCATGCTGGGCGACCAGCACCTGCGCGTGGTGTCGGTGCGCGGCTTCCCAACCTCGACCTGGCCGGGGATTCTGGACGACCTCAACCGCCTCGGTTTTGCGTACCGCTGGAGCACGCGCTTTCTCTGCCTCGACAAATCCGAGGCGGAACGGGAGTTGGGACGCCTGCGCCGCCAGTGGTTCGCCAAGCGCAAGAACGTCATCGCGCTGCTGCGCGAAACGATCTTCCAGCAGGAAAGCCCGCTGGTCGATACCGACGCCAACAACAAGGCCGCTGACGCCGACGCCGCCTTGCAGGAGTTGGGCAGCGATCAAGTCGCCTTCGGCTATCTGACAGCGACCGTCACAGTCATGGACGAGGACGCCGCCGTCGCAGACGAGAAGCTGCGCATGGTGGAGCGTGTTATCCAGGGCCGAGGTTTCGTGACCATCCCCGAAACGCTCAACGCCGTGGATGCGTGGCTTTCGTCCATTCCGGGCAACGCCTACGCCAACGTGCGTCAGCCCATCGTCTCGACGCTGAACCTGGCGCACCTGATGCCGTTGTCGGCGGTATGGGCCGGGCCGGAGAAGAATGAGCACCTGGACGGCCCGCCGCTGATCGTCACGCGCACCGATGGCGCCACGCCGTTCCGGCTGGTGACGCACGTCGGCGACGTGGGCCACACGCTGGTCGCGGGGCCGACTGGCATGGGCAAGTCGGTCTTGCTCGCCACGCTTGCGATGCAATTTCGCCGCTATCGCGGCTCGCGCATCTTCGCCTTCGACATGGGCCGCTCCATGCGGGCCGCCATTCTCGGCCTGGGCGGCGAACACTACGATCTGGGCACGGATGGCGAAATCGCCTTCCAGCCACTTGCGCGCATCGACCGTGAGGGCTACCGCACCTGGGCCGCCGAATGGATCGAAGGCCGCTTGCTGCACGAAGGCGTGGCGGTCGGCCCCGACGAGAAGGCGGCTATCTGGTCGGCGCTGGGAAGTCTCGCCGGTGCGCCGGTGGAGCAGCGCACGATGACGGGGCTTTCCGTGCTGCTGCAATCGAACACGCTGCGGCAGGCGCTGTCCCCCTATGCGCTAGGTGGCGCCCACGGCAAGCTGCTGGACGCCGACCACGACCGGCTGGGCATGGCTGACGTGCAGTGCTTGGAAATGGAGGAGCTGATGCACAGCAAGGCCGCCGTCATGGCCGTGCTGCATTACCTCTTTGCGCGTTTCGATGAACGCTTCGACGGGGCGCCTACGCTGCTGATCCTCGATGAAGCGTGGCTGTTCCTCGACGACCCGGTGTTTGCCGCGCGTATCCGCCAGTGGCTCAAGACCCTGCGCAAGAAGAACGTCAGCGTCATCTTCGCCACGCAGAGCCTTGCCGACATCAAGGATTCGAGCATTGCGCCCGCGATCATCGAGAGCTGCGCGAGTCGGATCTTCTTGCCCAACCCGCAGGCCATCGAGCCGCAGATTCGCACGATCTACGAGGGCTTTGGCCTCAACAGGCGTCAGATCGAAATCGTCGCCGCCGCGCAGCCCAAGCGCGACTACTACTACCAATCGCGTCTCGGAAATCGTCTGTTCGACCTCGACCTGGGGCCAGCCGCGCTCGCATTCGCGGGCGCATCTACACCGCAAGACCAACGCGACATCGACCACGTGCTGGCGCAGGCCGGCGCACCCGGCTTCGCCAGCGCGTGGCTGCGCCATCGTGGCCTTGATTGGGCCGCTGACTTGCTGCCGTCCGCACCGGCGGCTGCTTCGTTCCTCAAACCCCAACCATTGGAGGTTTCATCATGAAGATCAAGCCCCGTTTGCTGTCCGCCTCGCTCGCTGCCGCGCTGTCTGTGTCGCTGATGCTCGCACAGCCGGCGGCAGCCATCACTGTCTTCGATCCGTCGAACTTCGTGCAGAACACGCTTACAGCCGTGCGCACCCTGGAGCAGATCAACAACCAGATCAACCAGCTCCGGAACGAAGCACGGATGCTCATGAACCAGGCGCGGAATCTCGCCAGCCTGCCGTCCAACGTGGTGAACCAGTTGCGCGCCAACCTGGCGACGACCGAGCGGTTGATCGCCCAGGCCCGAGGCTTGGCCTACGACGTGACGAACCTGGATCGAGAGTTCCAGCGCCTGTACCCCGAGCAGTACGCCGCCACCGTCAGCAGCGACCAGATGTATCGCGACGCACAGGAGCGGTGGCGGAACACGCTCAACGGCTTGCAGACCACGATGCAGATGCAGGCGCAGGTGTCGCAGAACCTGGGCGAAGACGAAAGCGTGCTGGCCGACCTTGTGGACAAGAGCCAGTCGGCCGAAGGTGCGTTGCAAGCAATGCAGGCCATGAATCAGTTGTTGGCCTTGCAGGCCAAGCAGTCGATCCAGTCGCAACGGCTCCAGATCACGCAAGACCGGGCGGCATCGCTGGAACTGGCGCGGCAGGCGGCAGCCACGGAGCGAGCCCGCGAAGTGCGGCGGCGCTTCCTGGGCGAAGGTACGCCGTACACGCCGCAGTCCGTGAACTTCTACGGCAACTGACGGGAGGCCGCCATGCGATGCGTCCTTGCCCCGTCTGTTGTGGTACTTGCCGCGTTGCTGGCCGGACGCAGCGAGCACCCGGCCGACAACCTTGCCGATACCTTGGCCGCCGATCCCGCACGGCTTAAGGCATTGCGCGCGCAATGCGCGGCTGACCGGCAGGCCACGGGCGAGGATGCTTGCTGTGCCGCCGCCGAAGCCTTCCGGCGTCGCTTCTTTTCCGGCGATGCCGGGCCGGATGAATACCAGACGCTGGCCGACCTGCCGCCGATCCCACCGAGCTTCGATGAACCTGCCGATTGCGAGGCGCCGGCCTTGCCCGACCCGGAGGACACGCCATGAACGACGTGACCATCATCGACCGATTCCTCGCCACGTTCGCTCTCTACATCGACTCGGGGTTCGGGCTGTTGCAGGGCGAAGTAGCGTTCCTCACTGCCACGCTGATCGTCATCGACATGACGATCGCCGGGCTGTATTGGGCAATGAGCCACGCCACCGGCCAGGGCGAGGACGTGATCGCCAAGCTGCTGCGCAAGGTGCTCTACGTCGGCGCCTTCGCCTACATCCTCAACAACTTCAACTGGCTGGCCGGCATCGTGTTCCGCTCCTTCGCCGGGCTGGGCCTGACGGCCACCGGCTCGGCCATCACGATGGAGAACTTTTTGCAGCCAGGTAGGCTGGCGAAGATGGGCATCGACGCGGGCGCTCCAATTCTGGAGCAGATCGGCGACATGGCCGGTTTCCCCGAGGTGTTCGTGAACCTCGATCCCATCGTGGTGATGTTCCTGGCCTGGCTGGTGGTGGTCTTGTGCTTCTTCGTGCTGGCGATCCAGCTTTTCATCACGCTGATCGAGTTCAAGCTGACCACGCTGGCGGGCTTCGTGCTGGTGCCGTTCGCGCTCTGGAACAAGACCGCGTTCCTGGCCGAGAAAGTGCTGGGCAACGTGGTAGCCGCAGGCATCAAGGTGCTGGTGTTGGCCGTGATCGTCGGCATCGGCTCAGGCCTGTTCGCGGAGTTCCAGGTACATCCCGCCGAGCCGTCCATAGACCACGCGCTGGTCATCATGCTGGCCACGCTCACCTTGCTGGCGCTCGGGATCTTCGGCCCTGGCATCGCCACTGGCCTGGTCTCCGGTGCACCGCAGCTTGGCGCGGGCGCGATGGCTGGTTCCGCTGTCGGCGCAGCCGGGACGGCCGTGGTCATCGGCGCCGCCGCGACTGGCGTAGGTGGCGCCGTCATGGCCGGGGCGCGCATGGCGCCAGCCGCCGCCAAGCTGGCCGGCAGTGGTGCGCGTGCGGCCGCTTCGACGGCCAGCAGTGCCCGGTCGACGTTCCAGGCGGGTTCTTCCGCCGCAGGTGGTGGTGCGAAGGGCGCAATGGCCGGCCTGGGAAACGTCGCCAAGACCGGCGCGCAGTCTGCCGGACGTGCGGCTGCATCCCGTGCTTCCGCTGCCGGGCAGCGGATGGCCGCTCCGTTCCGCGCAGGCTGGAACGGCCCGAGCGCTGGCGAAGGCATGGCCGCCGGCGGAGCCGGGGCGTCTGGCCAGGCCTCCACAGGCGAAGCCGCAGCGGGTGGCGCCAACGCGCAGAAGCAAGAACAGCCCGCTTGGGCCAAGCGACTGCACCGCCGCCAGCAACTCACCCATGCCGCGACCACCACCGCCCACGCGCTGCGCGGTGGCGATGGCGGCGGCTCCGGCCAGGGGCCGAGCCTGCGTGATTCCGATTCATAAGGAGAACTGACCATGCGATTCAAGAAACCGCAGGTGCGCTATGCCGACACGCCGCAGCCTGCCACGCCGTACCAAGCTGCCGGCCAGGTGTGGGACGACCGTATAGGCTCGCCGCGCGTGCAGGCGAAGAACTGGCGCCTGATGGCCTTCGGCTGCTTGACGCTCGCGCTGATGATGGCTGGCGGCCTGGTGTGGCGCTCGGCGCAGTCCATCGTGACCCCCTACGTCGTGGAAGTGGACAACGCGGGCCAGGTACGCGCAGTCGGCGAGGCCGCCACGCCGTACCGGCCCAACGATGCACAAACGGCGCACCACATCGCGCGTTTCGTGACGCTGGTGCGCTCGCTGTCCATCGACCCCATCGTCGTCCGCCAGAACTGGCTGGACGCCTACGACTACACGACCGACAAGGGCGCGGCCGTGCTCAACGACTACGCGCGTGTGAACGATCCGTTCGCGCGCATCGGCAAGGAGTCGGTGACGGTGCAGATCACCAGCGTCGTGCGCGCCAGCGACACGTCGTTCAACGTGCGCTGGACGGAACGCCGCTATGTCAACGGCGCCGCGGCGGGCCTGGAGAGGTGGACGGCCGTGGTGTCCATCGTGCTCCAGCCGCCGCACACCGAAGAACGCCTGCGCAAAAACCCTCTTGGCATCTACGTCAATGGCCTGTCGTGGAGCCGCGAACTTGAAACCTCGGAAGGAACAAAGCCATGAATGCACTTCAAGCTGGCAATGCCGCCGCGCGGCCGCGCGATCTGTCGCGCAATCGGCAGGGACGGACTTCTCGGAGCAAGTATCGGCAGCGCCTCCATGATGGCATTGCCTTGGTGTGGCCCTTGTTCGGTCCGGGCTTGCGATTGGACGACCGGACGCTCAACACAGTCTGCCTTTTGACCTTGGTAGCGGCTTTGTCCGGTTGCGCCACGCAGGGCAAGCCGCCGCCGACTATCTCGCTTGATGAGCCGGTGCAGGCCCAGCCGCTGCCCGAGCTGCCTGCGCCTGTGGAGGTGGTTGCCGTGCCCGAGGTTCTGCCGATGCCGGCGCAGTTGAAGCCATTGCCCGAAGCCGAGGACGCCAAACCTGTACCGGAGCCGGCAGACGAGAAGGTACGCGTCTGGCGCGCCAATGCCGAGGCCCGCGTCGCGCCCACACGCGACGGCTACGTCAACGCGATTCAGGTGTGGCCGTACAGCGATGGTGCGTTGTACCAAGTCTATGCTGCCGTGGGTCGCGTGACCGTGGTTTCACTCCAGCCGGGCGAGGAGCTGGTGACGGTGGCCGCCGGCGATACCGTGCGTTGGATCGTGGGTGACACATCTAGCGGCACTGGTGCCGACTTGCGCGTGAACGTGTTGGTCAAGCCGATCCGCTCGGGTCTTAAGACCAATCTCGTCATCACTACCAGCCGCAGGACGTACCTGCTGGAGCTGGCTTCGACGGAAAAGACGTGGATGGCCTCCGTCTCCTGGGAGTACCCGCGTGACCGGATGTTGGCTCTACAGCGCCAGGCTCAGGCGGCTCACGCCGCAGCGCCGGTGGATTCCGGCTTGTCGCTGGAGAACCTGCGCTTCCGCTACGCGGTCAGCGGCAGCAATCCGCCGTGGAAGCCGCTGCGTGCCTTCGACGACGGGCAGAAGGTCTATATCCAGTTTCCGCACGGTATCGCTCAGGGTGAATTGCCGCCCCTGTTCGTGATCGGGCCGGAAGGCGACGGGCAATTGGTCAATTACCGCTTCCGCTCGCCGTACTACATCGTGGATCGGCTATTCGGCGCCGCCGAACTGCGACTGGGAGGCGACAAGGGCGACGTGGTGCGGATTGAGCGCACGGATGGCGTGGCACGGGGGAACTGACCATGAGCCAGGACGACACCCACGACCGTGCCGCGCCTTCGGCGGGCAAGGTCGCGCCCGAATCGGCGACGCTGCGCGCCCAACCGCGTGCTGTGACCCGGTTGAACCGGCGCACGCTGGCTATCCTCGTCGGCGGCCTGTCGGTCGCCGTATTCGGGGCCACGATCTGGTCTTTGCAACCGCAGCGGCGCAGCGCCGACGAGCAAACCGAGCTTTACAATGTCGATCGCGTCTCGAAATCCGAAGGGCTGGACGGCTTGCCGGCCGACTATTCGAAGCTGCCGCCGCAAGTGCCCGAGCTGGGGCCGCCGCTGCCGGGCGACCTCGGCCCTGCCATCGTGAACTCGCAGCAGCCGGCCGTGGCTGCCTACGCGGCTCCCGGCCATGATCCCAACGACGGCTTGCGCAAGGAGGCGGAAGCCGCTGCGGCTTCGTCGGTGTTCTTCCGTTCGGGGGGCCAAGGCCAAGCCGCCGCCACGGTGGCGCAGGCGAAACCGGGTGCGCCTGGTGGTGCAAGCGCGCTCGCGGCCTTCGATCCCCTCTCTGCCGGGCCGGCGTCGGTGGCGGTGCAGCCTGCCGACCCAACCGCCGTACAGAACCGGCAAGACCAGAAAGAGGCGTTCCTGAAAGCCGGCTCTACGGAGACCCGCAATTCCGGCAATCTGGCACTGCCGACGTCGCCTTATCAGGTGATGGCCGGAACCGTAATCGCGGGCGCGCTGGTGACGGGCATCAAGTCGGACTTGCCGGGCGACGTGATCGCCACGGTGACGGAGCCGGTCTTTGATACGGCCACGGGCAAGTTCCTGCTGATCCCGCAGGGATCGCGCATCCTCGGGCGCTACAACAGCCAGGTCAGCTACGGGCAGAGCCGCGTGCAGGTGGTGTGGAACCGGATCATCCTGCCCGACACGTCCTCGCTGACGCTCGACAACCTTGTCGGCACCGACCCGGCCGGCTACGCCGGCTTGGAAGACGACGTGGACTGGCATTGGAAGCGCATCGTCGCGGGCGCGGTGCTGACGACGCTGCTAGGCGTCGGAGCCGAGCTGGCCGCGCCAGAGAACCGCCAGGACGGCAACCGCATCGTCATCGCCGGGCGCGATAGCGCCCAGGACAGCATCAATCAGGTCGGCCAGGAGATTACCCGGCGAAACATGAATATCCAGCCGACATTGACCGAGCGGCCGGGCCTGCCTGTGCGGATCATAGTCAATCGGGATCTGGTACTGCTGCCCTATCAGCCACTGTTTTTCAATCGGGGGGCTTCGCAATGAGCGCGAACAAGAAGCTGCGGCTCGGCCCGCTGCCCAAGACCGAGAACGTCAAGCTGACCTTTGTCTGCCCGGCCAGCCTGAAAGCCGATCTCGACCGCTACGCCGCGATGCATGCGCAGGCGTATGGCGAGACTGTCGATGCCATGATGCTGATCCCCTACATGCTGGAGGCGTTCATGGCAGGGGATCGGGGATTCCGGCGCGGCACTGCGAGGTAGGGCGTACTGCTGAAGGAAACTTGATGCCGCGCGGGCCGTCCGCGGATTGCGCTAGCAGTGCATGGCAGGGTGGCGGCACATGTCAGACTCAATGGGCCGCGGAGCCCGTCTTCGGCCTCAATGATTGCTGCGGCTGGGTTAGGTATTCTCGCAGGGTAGGGCGGTGCCATTGCTGCCACTTTTCTTTACTCTGAAGCCTGAAAATAGGGTAGTCAACGAAACCAATGGGGTAATTATTGGATTCAATGCCCCGTTTGCGCGCGATTTATGTGGTCGCCACACCTAAGAAGGGGGCGGCCTGCAATGTGCTCAAAGGAAATAGGGTAGTCCAAGGGGGGGGGG
>NZ_SCND01000399.1:0-5219 GCF_005503585.1 Pseudomonas sp. 2VD | reverse complement strand
CGACCAGACTGCCCTCGGAATACAGCCGGGTTTCGCCGGCCACACCATCGGCAGCGGGAACGCCAAGCAGGATGTCGCCGGGACCACTGTCCGGCGTTCCGGCTTCCGGTGGCAAGACGTTCAGCACGCCGTTCGACAGGGCGAGCATGGAACGCCCTCCCGACGCATACAGGAAGCCATCCCGTGCATCGTAGGCAGCAGCCCCCCGCCCTAGGGTGACAATGGCGGCACCTTGTTCAAGGCTGATCGCCTCCCCCGGCCGATTCGCCAGGAGGAACACCTCGGGTGCGGCCAGTTCGGCGCCATTGCGCAGGACGATGCTTTGCGCGCCATCGGTGATGTCGAAGGTGACGTAATTGCCGCCTTGCCCGTAGAGCACTGCTGGCGTCGAGCCGATCACCATGCGCGCCGCACCGAAGGCGTTGAGATCGTCGGCCCGCAGCGTCACGCCCTGGAACCCCTCGCTGGCCTGCGCGCCGGCGCCGACGATCTCGATCCGCTGGTTGTTGCCCAATACCACCAGACTACCGCCATAGCCGCCTCTGGCGGCCTGGAACAGCCCGGTGCCGTCGAACGCCAGCGCATCGGCACCGCCACCGGCGAGCAGGTCAAGGCGCAGGCTGCGCGCATCCACCGGCAGCATCGGCCGCGGGATGCCACGGCGAGCAGCATCGGCCATGGCGAAGTCGCTGTAACTCGTTTCGTTGTACTGCGAATGGCGCCGCAGCACATCCGCCGGGGTCAGCAGCACCTGGCGGAACAGTTCGTCGCGCACCCCGGTGCCGACGAGGGACAACTGCCCGGCCAGCGACCAGGAGCCGCTGCGCATGAGCTGGGTGGGCGCTGCCCGTCCCAGCCCGGCCTGGCCGTTGAGTTCGACCCGGTACGCGCCGGGCAGCAGGGCGTAGGTCGACGGCAACAGGGTGTAGGTTCCCGCCGACAGGCCGGGCACGCCGCTACCGATGCTGATCTGCTGGCCGACCAGCGGGTCGACGGCGCCGCCTTCGGCGGCCACCGGCGCGATGCGCTGAACCCCGGGCACAATGGCGTAGATCGGATTGTCGGCCAATCCCGGCAGGTCGAAGCGGCCCTCCTCGTCGAAACGCACCAGCGGGTTGTAGCGCGCATCGGTGGAGCCACCGCGGCCGGAAACGAAACCGGCGCCGAGCAGTTCGCCGCCGCCGGAAAGATCCAGCGTCGCTCCGGACGCCACCCGTACGGAGCGGCCACCCAGGTCGACCCCGGTATCCATTATCCCCCTCTCGTTGAAGCTACCGCCGACGCCGGTCAGGGCGATTTCCTCCCCGGCATAGCGCCAGACCTGGCCGTCTACCGTGCCGCCGTAGGGCAAGGTCAGGCCGGCGCCGCTGACCGAGGTCAGGCTGCCAGACAACAACTCGACCTTGTCGGCGTTCTGGCCGATTTCCAGATAGCCCAACGGAGCGCGCACGACGCCGCCCTGAACGACGCTCGCCGCCCCCAGCGACAAGCGACCGAAGACCGCCAGAGGCTGCTCTGGCGTCGTCGCGTCGCTGCGCTCGATACGCAAGCTGCGCGCCGGGTCGAACGCCACAGCGGCGCCATCGGCCTGGTAGCCGTAGCCGGCGAGAATCCGCGCGCCCGCCCCGGTGCCCGGATAGAGCTGCGCAGCGCGGATGAGCAGATCGCCGCCACTGAGCACCTGGGTGTTGATGCGCTCTACGGGCGTCGCGTTCCCCGCCAGCAAACGCATGTCGCCCGTGCTGGACAGCTCGACCCGGTCGAAGCCACGCCGGTCAATCGTCTGCGTCCCGCCACTGGCGTCGCGGAAACTGCCACGCGAGCCGAAGACCAGGCTGTCGCGGATATCCAGCACCTGCGCGCTGGCTTCGAAGAGCGCCTCGCTAGGTTGCCTGGAAACCTCGAACAGGCCGGTCGACAGCGGCTGGGTTTCGTTGTTCTCCGCCGCTTCGTTGACGAATGCTCCCGCCAACAGCAGGGACGGTGCCGACAACCTGACCCGGCTATCGCCGGCGGCGCCTTCGCCAAGCCCCAATGCCCCGCTGTAGAGGCGCAAACGTTGCGCCAGGGACAGCTCCAGATCGCCGGCGAAACTCAGCAGGCCGTCGCTGAACAGGGTCAGGTCACCGAACCCGCCATCCTGTACCTGGCTCGCCGCCAGGCGGCCATGGCCATAGGCATAGTCTCGCCCTTCCCCGGCGGCTTCGCGCTGCTGGCCGACGATCAGCTCGCGCGGGCGCAGCACCTGGTCGGTCGCCAGGCTGGTCAGGTAGTTCGGCGTGGCCAGCGCCAGCGTCAGGCTGCCGGCGGCGGCACCTTCCCCGCCGGCGAAGGCGCGCAGGTCGCCATCCAGGTACAAGCCATTGGCCGACGCCAGGGAGATACTGCCGCCGGCGCTGCTGACCCGGGTCTGGCCGACTCCGGGCACGTCCAGAAGCGCCTGGGTGCCGGAGGCATCCAGCAGGCTTCCCGGGCGCAGGTCGATGAACAGTTCGGCGGCATCGGCCTTGCCGCTGGCATGTTCGACCGTGCCGCCGATGACGATGCTGCCACCATCGACCACCTGGCCGTAGCGCCGCCCCTGGAAGTCCAGCGCGGTCGCAGCGCGTGCGGCGACATCGAGCACACCCTCCTCGCCAACGCGGATGGCGCGCTGGTGGCCGACGCTCTCGACCTGATCGCGCACCGGATCGGGCAACGCCACGCTGCCCAGTTCGATCGAGCCGCCCCAGGCGTTCAGGCGACCATCGACGTTCAACTGGCCGACGCTGCGCAGCTCGATGCGCTGGCCGGGATCGACCTCCAGCAGGCTGCCATGACCGATGTCGAGGACGCTGTCGGCCACCTGCCCGGCACCACTCTGGCGGCTGCCGGCCTGCAGGAACAGGCTGGCGCCGGGACGCTGGCGCAGTTCGCCGTCGGCCGGCCGCTCCTCGTATAGCGGCGTCAGCCAAGGCTCCAGCGCGAGCAGCGGGTCGGCGCCGCTGGCGACGCTGATGGCGTCGTCGCGGAAACGGTACAGCGGACGCAGCACCTTCACCTGTGCGCCTTCCGCCACTTCCAGTCCCTGCTCGCCGATCACCTGATAACTGGCGAAGCCCTTGTCGAAGAACCCGGCGGCCAACGCCAGGGTGCCGTCCTGCGCCGCCGCGCCAATGCTCACCCGCGGCGCCTGGACGCTCAGGGTGCCGGCGCCGGCGACGCCATGGCCGGCCAGTTCACCGCCCAGTTGCAGGCGGCCGTCACCTGCCGCCGAGCCGGTGTTGGCCGACAGCGTCAGGTCGCCGCCCTTGCCGCCCACCTGTTTGCCATCGGCGAGCAGCGCGGCCCCGGACGACACGTCGATCCGGCTGCCATCGCCCAGCGACAGGTCGCCGCTGCTACGCAGGGAAATCCGCCCGCCGTCGAGATAAGCTCGGTCGGCATCCACGCCGCCCTGCATCTGGTTGCTCCAGAGGCCACGCGCATCCAGCGTCACGCCATCGCCCAGGGTCAGGGCGGCACGTTGGCCGGCGGCGGGGGTGAGATAGGTATCGATCCGCTCGCCACGGGCCACCTCCACCTGCTCCAGCACGTTGCCCAGGCGCAAACTGCCGGCGCGCGCCGTGAGGTCGGCGTTCACCTCGACCTCGGGCGCGTACAGGACGATCTCGCCGCCATCGCCGACCTGCAGGGCATTGTCCACCGCGATCCGCTCACGGGCGGCCACGCGCAGCGCCCCCAACTCGAAACCCGACAGCCGTTCGCTGTCGAGCAGGAGGACGCCCCGCTGTTCCTCGGCCAGCGCGGTATCCAGGTCCAGGTTCGCCGCCAGCGGCTCGCCGCCATCGGCCAGGCGCACCTGCTGCAGGGTCGGCGCAAGGTTGTACAGCACGTTGCCGCTGGCACTTTCGTAGCGCGGGGTATAGCTGCCCACGATCAGCTCGGCGCCGCGCGCCACTGCGTTCTGCGCCTGCTGGTAGCCATCCGCCCCCGGCTGCGGCGCGCGCACCTGGCGCTCGCCCTGGAATACCTTGCCGAGCAGGTCGCCCTCGAGCACCGCCGAAGCGGTGCCGACCACCAGGCGGCCAGCATCGCGGCCGACCATGTAGCCGCTCTCGTAACGGCTTTGCGGGGCGATCAGCGGATTGTAGAAATAGCGCGTCTGCCCCCAGCGCGGGCTGCTGTCCTCATAGCCGCGGTAGATGCCCTCGTAGAGCAGGTCGCCGGGGGCGCGGGAGATTTCGTAGAGACGTCCGTCGCTGCCCTTGAGCCAGGTCTGCCGGATCAGGCCGCCCTGCACATCGAGGGTCCCGCCGGAGAGGTTGACCGTCGAGCCGGGCTGGCTCACCAGTTCGCCGCCGGTGAAGGTCAGGGTGCCGCCCTGGGCCATCCACTCGCCGGCCGAATGGTTGCGCGTGCCAAGGTAGCCACCCAGTTCCAGCAGGCCGCCGGCGGTATACCAGCGATCGGTGGCGTAGCCGTTGGTGCCGGCCGGAACCAGGACCAGTTCGCGGGCATCGACCCAGACATCATTGCTGGCCAGTCCGCCGCCGTCGCGGTTGACCGGCGCGTCGCGCTGCTCGTTGCCCTGGACATTGATCTGGATGTTGTTGCTTTCCATCGCCACCTTCACCCCGACGGCGCCGGCGACGTCCACCTGCGCGCCGTCGCGCAGCAGGCTCCGGCCCGCCGCGCTGACCGCCACCTGGCCGCCGCTGGCCAGGGTCAGCGAGCCGCCCTGGAAATCCACGCTACCGCCGCTGATGATCTCGACCCGCGACTGCTCGCTGCGATCGGCGACCCGGCTGAGGTTGTCGAAACGACCGATCACGTTGTTGGTCGGCGTGGTGCCATCCAGCGCCTGCTGGGCGGCATCGCGCTGGCTGTCGAGGGCGCCGGCGCCGCTGGCGTCGACCAGCACCGCGGTGGTGCTGCCCTCGCCCAGGACCACGCTGCCCCTGGCGTCGCTGGCCGAGTTGAGCAGGTGGATGGTGCCGCGCACGTCGGTTGAGCTACTGGACAGGGCGACGCCCTCCTGGCGGACCTGGCGCCCGGTCAGGGTGATGTCGCCGGTGGCGGCCTGGATCAGCCCCTGGTTGACCACCCGGCCGGCGGCGCTGTCAGCGGCCAGGGAGGTGGCCACTTCATTGCCGCGGGTGGTGGAGCGCAGGTTGCCATCGGTGCCGACGCCACGGCGAATGTAGAAGCTGTCGCCCGCCGCCAGGGTGGTCTGGCCC
>NZ_SCND01000398.1:0-5246 GCF_005503585.1 Pseudomonas sp. 2VD | reverse complement strand
AGCCTGTGGCGAAACCCGCGGCCGCGAAGCCTGCAGCCAAGCCGGCTGCGAAGCCTGCGGCAAAACCAGCGGCCAAGCCTGCGGCGAAACCCGTAGCCGCGAAACCTGCCGCAGCCAAGCCCGCCATCGCTCCTGCTGCGAAGCCTGCGGCGACTCCCAGCGCCCCGGCAGCCGCCTCCAGCGCTGCTTCGGCAACGCCTGCCGCGGGCAGCAACGGCGCCGCCCCGACCAGCGCCTCCTAAGGCGCTGTCTGCAAAGCCGCCGAGCCAAGCACTAGCAAAGCCCGGCGCTCTGCTTCCGTGCAGATGTCCCGGCTGCAGGCTTGCAGCCAGGCATCCGCACTGCGATTCGCTTCCTGGCCCTCCAGCCAGGCTGTGGCCAGGTCGGCCAGGCGTTGCAGGTGTTCCCGTTCCGCTCGTAGTTCCTGGGCCTTCATTTCCTCGCGGAGTTCGGCCAGGCAGGCGTCGTGGGTTGCCGCTTCGCGCCAGGCGCAACGCAATCTGCGCAGGGGTTCGATGACCGTTTCGCGCCAGGGACGCGCGGCGTTCTCCAGGATCTGGGCGCGTTCTTTCGAGCAGCTCACACCGCGCCTGCCAAGCCAGGCGGCGACCAGCAACAGGCAGACGTCCGCACCTTGCTCCTGAAGCGCGAGGCAAGCCGTTTCCACGCCCGGCCGGGCATAGACGTCCACCGCGAATTTCCAGACATTTCCAGTCATACAGCCTCACGCTCCGCAAGGGCGAAACTGATAAACTCCGCCGCCATGATCCGACTCCTCAATCTTACGCTACAGCGCGGGCCGCAGCGCCTCCTGGAAGCTGCTGAACTGACCCTGCACGCCGGCCAGAAAGCCGGTCTCATCGGGGCCAATGGCGCTGGCAAGTCCAGCTTGTTCGCGCTGTTGCGCGGCCAGCTCGGCCAGGATGCCGGCGACTGCCTGTTGCCCGCCGACTGGCGCATCGCGCACATGCGCCAGGAGGTCGATACCCTGGATCGCCTGGCGGTGGATTACGTGCTCGACGGCGACAGTCGTCTGCGCGAGATCCAGGCGGCGCTGGCCGTCGCCGAAGCGGCGCACGACGGTTCTGCCCTGGCGCGCCTGCATACCGAGCTGGACAACGCCGACGGTTATACCGCCGATGCACGGGCGCGCAAGCTGCTGGCTGGGCTTGGCTTCAGCAGCGAGCAGATGGAGCGCCGGGTCGGTGATTTCTCCGGCGGTTGGAGGATGCGCCTGAACCTGGCGCAGGCGCTGATGTGCCCGTCCGACCTGCTGTTGCTCGACGAGCCGACCAACCACCTCGACCTGGACGCCATCCTCTGGCTGGAAGAGTGGCTCAAGGGTTATCCCGGCACTCTGGTGCTGATCTCCCACGACCGCGACTTCCTCGATGCGGTGGTGGACCATGTGGTGCATCTGGAAAACCGCAAGCTGACCCTCTATCGCGGCGGCTATTCCGCTTTCGAGCGGACCCGCGCCGAGCGGCTGGCTCAGCAACAGCAGGCCTACGAGAAACAGCAGGCGCAGCGTGCGCACATGGAAAGCTTCATCGCCCGCTTCAAGGCCAAGGCCACCAAGGCGCGCCAGGCGCAGAGCCGGATCAAGGCGCTGGAGCGTCTCGAGGAACTGGCACCGGCACATGTCGATTCGCCGTTCAATTTCAGTTTCCGCGAGTCGGACAAGATCTCCCGGCCGTTGCTGGATCTCGGCGAAGGCCGTCTCGGCTATGGCGACAAGGCGGTGCTGGAGAAGGTCAAGCTGCAACTGGTGCCCGGTGCGCGGATCGGCCTGCTCGGTCCCAACGGCGCCGGCAAGTCGACCCTGATCAAGACCCTGGCCGGGGACCTGCCCGAATTGGGCGGCCGCCTGCTGCGCGGCGAGAACCTGGCCATCGGATACTTCGCCCAGCACCAGCTCGATTCGCTGGACCCACAGGCCAGCCCGTTGCTGCATCTGCAGCGTATCGCCCCCGGCGAGCGCGAACAGACCCTCAAGGACTTCCTCGGCGGCTTCGACTTCCGCGGCGTTCGGGTGGACGAGCCGGTATTGAACTTCTCCGGTGGCGAGAAAGCGCGCCTGGCCCTGGCGCTGATCGCCTGGCAGAAGCCCAACCTGCTGCTGCTCGACGAGCCGACCAACCACCTCGACCTGGAAATGCGCCTGGCCTTGACCATGGCTCTACAGGAGTTTTCCGGGGCGGTCCTGGTGGTTTCCCACGACCGGCACCTGCTCAAAAGCACCACCGACGAATTCCTCCTGGTCGCCGATGGGCGCGTGGTGCCGTTCGATGGCGATCTCGACGATTACGCCCGTTGGCTGGTCGACTATCGCGCGCGCAAGGCGCCGCAGGCCGAGACCGCGCCGGGTGCGCCGACCGAACGCACCGACAAGCGCGCCCAGCGCCAGGCAGCGGCCGCGCTGCGCCAGCAGCTGGCGCCGCACAAGCGCGAGGCCGACAAGCTGGAGCGCGAACTCGGCGGCCTGCACGAAAAGCTAGCCGCTATCGAGGCGCGGCTGGGCGACAGCGCCCTGTACGACGTATCGCGAAAGGACGAATTGCGCGAGTTGCTGTCCGAACAATCGAGCCTGAAGGTTCGCGAAGGCGAGCTGGAGGAACGTTGGCTGGAGGCCCTGGAAACCCTCGAAGCCTTGCAGAAAGAACTGGAGGCCAGTGAGTGATGGATAACCTGCAGATGTTGACGCAGACCTGGAGCGGGCCGCTGGTGGTGGCGCTGCAGATCCTGCTCATCCTGCTGGTCGCCTGGCTGCTCCAGCGCCTGGTCCGACGCACGGTGACCCGTATCGGCGAGCGTTATCCGGTGCCGCCGGAGCTGCTCCTGCCGCTGCGTGGCGGCCTGCGCTGGCTGATCATGGTCAGCGCACTGATCATGGTGCTGGAGCGCCTGGGCGTGTCCGCCGAAGTGCTGTGGACTGCGCTGACCGGTTTCGCCGCGGTGGCGGCGGTAGCCTTCTTCGCCATCTGGAGCGTGCTCTCCAACCTGTTCTGTGCGTTGCTGATCTTCACCGTCGGACCGTTCCGCATCGGCGACCGCGTGGAGCTGATCGATAGCGCCGACAAACCGGGCGTCACCGGACGCGTGGTTGCCATCAATCTCTTGTATACGACACTGGAAGAAACCCTCGAGGATGGCTCGCCGGGCCCGCTGCTGCAGGTTCCCAACAGCCTGTTCTTCCAGAAAGCCGTGCGTCGCTGGCGTGGGCCAGGTTTTTCAACTCCAACAAAAAACGGGAAATAACCATCTATGGAATGGCTCGCCAGTCCTGAAATCTGGGTCGCGTTCCTGACCCTGACCGCCCTGGAAATCGTCCTCGGCATCGACAACATCATCTTCATCTCGATCCTGGTCGGGCGCCTGCCGCCGGCCCAGCAACCGAAGGCGCGCTTCTTCGGCCTGGCCCTGGCCATGGGCACGCGGATCCTGCTGTTGCTCTCGATCACCTGGGTCATGCGCCTGACCACCGACCTGTTCCACCTGTTCGGCCAGGGCATCTCCGGGCGTGACCTGATCCTCTTCTTCGGCGGCCTGTTCCTGCTGTTCAAGAGCACCATGGAGATCTACCACAGCCTGGAAGGCGCGGAAGAAGAGCAGAAGAGCGGCGGCAAGGCCCACGGCTTCATGGGCATCATCGTCCAGATCGCGATCATCGACATCATCTTCTCCCTGGACTCGGTGATCACCGCCGTCGGTCTGGTGCAGAACGTGCCGGTGATGGTCGCGGCGATCGTCATCTCGGTCGGCGTGATGATGCTGGCGGCAGGCACCATCAGCGACTTCATCGAGAAACACCCATCGCTGAAGATGCTCGCCCTGTCGTTCCTCATCGTGGTCGGCACCGTGCTGGTGGCCGAGTCCTTCGAAGTGCACGTGCCGAAAGGCTACGTCTACTTCGCCATGGCCTTCTCCCTGGCGGTGGAGGCGCTGAACATCCGCTTGCGCGGGGCCATGGCGCGCAAGCGCGGCGAAGAGCCGGTGAAGCTGCGCAAGGGTTCGCCGGACTGAGAGCGTTCGGGGCCAGGGCGAATAGCCGCATCGCGGTGGTCCGCCCAACATGGCTGAGCGCGTATCCTCGGGAAAGCCCGGCATCTGCCGGGTTTTTTCTGTCCGCCAGGTTGCGCCCGCAAAGGTTGGGCGAGGCGCGTGGTCGGAAAACCTGTGCGGCTGCTCCGCCTTGGTGCACACTGGCTTTTTCGTTCCCGCCGCCAGCCGCGTTCGCTTTCCGAGGTGTGCAATGCTCGTCAGTACCTGGTTCGCCTTCTTTCTCGCCTGCTGGGCCATCAGCCTGTCGCCTGGCGCCGGAGCCATCGCCTCGATGTCCTGCGGGTTGCAGTACGGCTTTGCGCGAGGCTACTGGAACGCGCTGGGCCTGCAGATCGGCCTGGCCCTGCAGATCGCCATCGTCGCCGCCGGCGTCGGTGCGTTGCTGGCGACCTCGGCACTGGCTTTCAGCCTGATCAAGTGGTTCGGCGTGGCCTACCTGGTGTACCTGGCGGTGCGCCAGTGGCAGGCGCCGCCACAGGCCTTGAGCACCGATGGCGAACGGCCTCTGGGGCGACCGTTGACCCTGGTGCTGCGTGGTTTCCTGGTCAACGCCAGCAATCCCAAGGCGGTGATCTTCATGCTCGCGGTGCTGCCGCAGTTCATCGACCCGCACCAGCCGCTGCTGGCGCAGTACCTGATCATGGGCGGCACCATGATCGTCGTCGACCTGATCGTCATGGCCGGCTACACCGGACTGGCTGCGCGCGTGCTACGCGTACTGCGTTCGCCGCGCCAGCAGAAGCTGGTGAACCGTACCTTCGCCAGCCTGTTCGTCGGCGCCGCGGGGCTGCTGGCGACGGTACGCCGAGCGCCGCTCTGAGCCGACCGACACGCCG
The DNA here is from genome assembly GCF_005503585.1 of Pseudomonas sp. 2VD. NCBI lineage: Bacteria > Pseudomonadati > Pseudomonadota > Gammaproteobacteria > Pseudomonadales > Pseudomonadaceae > Pseudomonas > Pseudomonas sp. 2VD. The sequence goes on along the minus strand of NZ_SCND01000398.1, from coordinate 348 downwards.
ACGGGCGTGATTGTTACAGAGTATTTCTTGCATGGGCGGGAAGGCGAAGGGACAATTTAATCTCTTCCATTCTCACTTCGTCTTCGCCATGCACCCTCCGAAAATCCTGCTGTGGCTGCTGCCGCTGGTCTGCGCGTTCAGCCTTGGAGCTATTGCCGACACGGCCGTCGACCCCTCCCAAGCCTTGCATCTGTTGAGTTACCTGGCGGCCGACTATCCGCCGACCGTGGCTGACGGCAAGATCGTCGACCCCAGCGAATACCAGGAACAGGTGGAGTTCGTTGGCAACCTGCAGGCATTGGTCCTGACCCTGCCGATGCGCCCCGAGCGCGCCGAGCTGGAGAGGGG
>NZ_SCND01000397.1:0-5254 GCF_005503585.1 Pseudomonas sp. 2VD | reverse complement strand
GTCCTTGTCGAGCCCCGCGCGGTGCGGCGCTGGGTCATTGTTCCAGCAGCGCCTGGTTCCGTCGCCGGGAGGCGACGGGCGAAAACCGATCAGCGCGCGTAGTCGCCGGCGGCTTCCGGCTGGTATTCGATTTCCAGCAGGGTCAGCTTCAGCGTCTTGCCGCTCGGCGCCGGCCAGTCGATGGTCTGGCCGATGGTCAGACCCAGCAGCGCGGTGCCCACCGGCGCGAGGATCGAGACCTTGCCTTCGCCGGCCACGTCTTCGGGATAGACCAGGGTCAGGGTGTACTCCTTGCCGCTGCTTTCCTCACGGCAACGCACGGTGGAGTTCATGGTCACGACGCCCGGCGGAATCTCGTCATGCCCCACCACCTGGGCGCGCGACAGTTCGGCCTCCAGCGCCTCGGCGGCGGGTCCGAATTCGTCCAGGCCATCCAGCAGGCGCTCCAGGCGCTGCAGGTCCAGACGAGTGATGGTGATCGGCGGCGTGCTCATGATCGCAGGCGTGCTCCTTGGTCCGGTTCGGTTGATCGATGAAAAGCAGGAATCGCAAAAAAGCAAAAACCCCGCCCGAAGGCGGGGTTTTCCCGGACACTAACACAGTCGCAGGAATTAGCAACATCCCCCCTATCAGGAGAGACGGCCCGCCAGCGACTGGCGTCGAGCGGCCTGTGACCTGATCTGCAAGCGGCGGGAATCGTCGGCCTTGCCCCACTCGCGGATTTCCGCCAGGGAACGTCCGCAGCCGACGCAAACGTCCGCATCGTCGAGGCAGCACAGGCGCCGGCAAGGCGAGGCCACCGCCGGCGGCGAAGCCTCAGAGGCCGGGGAACTCGACATCCTCGCCCCCCTGCTCCAGGGTCGCCCGGTTGAGCAGCGCGCCCAGCGGTTCCTGGCTGACATCGTGGCGCCAGAGACCGCTGGCCTCGTCGTAATCGAAGTGGAAGCCGCCCGACTTCGCCGCCACCCACAGCTGGCGCAACGGCGCCTGGCGGCTGAGGATCAGCTGCGAGCCGTTCTCGAAGCGTACGGTGAGCACGCCGCCGGCGTTCTCCAGGTCGAGATCCAGGTCGCTGTCATCGAAGGCGTCTTCCACCTGCTGCTGGAGCGCATCGACTAGGTCGTGGAAACGCGCTTCATTCATCGTACTCATGCATTGCCTCGGCATTCGCTAACGGGAAAAAAGGCGGGCGACTACCTTCGTCTTGCCCTATTCCGACAATTCTACGCTGGTATTGCCGTAGTCCGCGCTGTTTTGCCGCGACGCTCGCGGAAAACGCCGGCGCCCCCTCTGCCTCAGGCCATTCCCCTGCAAGCCCCGGCACACCTGATCCGGCTCGCATAGGCAAGGCGCCGGGGGGTCGGTATACTCCGGAACAATTCACGTTTTCTACAAGGATTCCGTCATGAAGCGGCTGTTCCTGTCCTTCGTCGCGCTCGCCCTCCTCGCCGGCTCCATCGCCGCCTGCGGCCAGAAAGGCCCGCTGTACCTGCCGGACGACGAAAAAGCCAAGAAAGAACACAGCAAAGACCGCTACGGTTTCTGAGAGCGCCCATGGACACATTCAGTTACCGCGACGGTGAGCTGTTCGCGGAAGGGGTGGCGCTTTCCCGCATCGCCGAGCGTTTCGGCACGCCCACCTACGTCTACTCCCGCGCGCACATCGAGGCCCAGTACCGCGCCTATGCCGACGCCCTCGCCGGCATGCCGCACCTGGTCTGCTTCGCGGTCAAGGCCAACTCCAACCTCGGGGTGCTGAATGTGCTGGCGCGCCTCGGCGCCGGTTTCGACATCGTTTCCCGCGGTGAGCTGGAGCGTGTCCTGGCCGCCGGCGGCGATCCGGCCAAGGTGGTGTTCTCCGGCGTCGGCAAGACCCGCGACGACATGCGCCGCGCCCTGGAAGTCGGTGTGCACTGCTTCAACGTCGAGTCCGGCGAAGAGCTGGAGCGCCTGCAACGGGTGGCCGCGGAACTCGGCGTGAAAGCGCCGGTGTCGCTGCGGGTCAACCCGGACGTGGATGCCCAGACCCACCCCTATATCTCCACCGGCCTGAAAGAGAACAAGTTCGGCATCGCCATCGACGAGGCCGAGGCGGTCTACGCCCGCGCCGCCGAGCTTGACCACCTGGAGGTGATCGGCGTCGACTGCCACATCGGCTCGCAATTGACCCAGCTGGAGCCCTTCCTCGACGCCCTCGAGCGCCTGCTCGGGCTGGTCGACCGCCTGGCCGGCAAAGGCATCGGCATTCGCCACCTGGACCTCGGCGGCGGCCTCGGGGTGCGCTACCGCGACGAACAGCCGCCGCTGGCCGGCGACTACATCCGCGCCATCCGCGAGCGCCTGCATGGCCGCGACCTGACCCTGGTGTTCGAGCCGGGCCGGTCCATCGTCGCTAACGCCGGCGTGCTGCTGACCCGCGTCGAGTACCTCAAGCACACCGAGCACAAGGATTTCGCCATCGTCGACGCGGCGATGAACGACCTGATCCGCCCGGCTCTCTACCAGGCCTGGATGGACGTGCAGGCGGTACGCCCGCGCGATGCCGTGCCGCGCCGCTACGACCTGGTCGGGCCGATCTGCGAGACCGGCGACTTCCTCGCCAAGGATCGCGACCTGGCGCTCGCCGAAGGCGACCTCCTGGCGGTGCGCTCGGCCGGCGCCTACGGCTTCGTCATGAGCTCGAACTACAACACCCGCGGTCGCGCCGCCGAGGTGCTGGTGGATGGCGAGCAGACCCACGAGGTCCGTCGCCGCGAGACCGTCCAAGAGCTCTACGCCGGCGAAAGCCTGCTGCCGCAGTGAGGCCCAGACCATGCTTTTGCGCTTCACCAAGATGCATGGCCTGGGCAACGACTTCATGGTCCTCGACCTGGTCAGCCAGCACGCCCATGTGCAGCCCAAGCACGTCAAGCTCTGGGGCGACCGCAACACCGGAGTCGGCTTCGACCAGTTGCTGATCGTCGAAGCCCCGAGCAGCCCCGACGTCGACTTCCGCTACCGGATCTTCAACGCCGACGGCTCCGAGGTCGAGCAGTGCGGCAACGGCGCCCGCTGCTTCGCCCGTTTCGTCCAGGACAAGCGCCTGACGGTGAAGAAGAGCATCCGCGTAGAAACCAAGGGCGGCATCATCGAGCTGAATATCCGCCCGGACGGCCAGGTCACGGTGGACATGGGTCCGCCGCGCCTGGCCCCGGCCGAGATACCGTTCCAGGCCGAGCGCGAAGCCTTGTCCTATGAGATAGAGGTGAATGGCCAGCGCGTCGAACTGGCCGCGGTATCCATGGGCAATCCCCATGGCGTGCTGCGCGTCGAGAACGTCGACAGCGCACCGGTACACAGCCTCGGTCCGCAACTGGAAGTCCATCCGCGCTTCCCGAAGAAGGCCAACATCGGCTTCCTCCAGGTGCTCGATCCGCACCATGCGCGCCTGCGCGTCTGGGAGCGCGGCGTCGGCGAGACCCAGGCCTGCGGCACCGGCGCCTGCGCCGCGGCGGTTGCCGGGATTCGCCAGGGCTGGCTGCAATCGCCGGTGCAGATCGACCTCCCCGGCGGCCGCCTGCACATCGAGTGGGCAGGTCCCGGCCAGCCCGTTATGATGACCGGGCCTGCCGTCCGCGTGTATGAAGGCCAGGTCCGCCTGTAAGGGCCGTCGCCCGCGAGAACCGAGACGCTTATGACCGAGAAAAGCCAGGAACCGACAGCAGCGCTGGACGCCGAGCAGGTGGCCGCCTATCTGAGCCAGCACCCGGAGTTCTTCGTCGAGCATGACGAGCTGATCCCCGAGTTGCGCATCCCGCACCAGCCCGGCGACGCCGTGTCGCTGGTAGAGCGCCAGGTACGCCTGCTGCGCGAGCGCAACATCGAGATGCGCCACCGGCTCTCGCAACTGATGGACGTGGCCCGCGAGAACGACCGCCTGTTCGACAAGACCCGCCGCCTGGTCCTCGACCTGCTCGACGCCACCAGCCTGGAAGACGTGGTCAGTACCGTCGAGGACAGCCTGCGCCACGAGTTCCAGGTGCCCTACGTGAGCCTGATCCTGTTCAGCGACAGTAGCGTCTCGGTGGGCCGCTCGGTGAGCAGCGCGGAGGCGCACCAGGCCATCGGCGGCCTGCTCTCCGGCGGCAAGACCGTCTGCGGCGTGCTGCGTCCACACGAACTGGCGTTCCTCTTCGGCGAGAGCGACCGCGACGAGATCGGCTCCGCAGCGGTGGTCTCCCTGAGTTTCCAGGGCCTGCACGGCGTGCTCGCCATCGGCAGTCCCGATCCGCAGCATTACAAGAGTTCCCTCGGCACCCTGTTCCTCGGCTACGTCGCCGAGGTCCTGGCCCGCGTGCTGCCGCGCTTCTCCTCGCCGCTGCGCTCGGTCCGCTGAGCGCGGCGGGCGGTCCGAGATGCGCGCCGACCTGGATGCCTTCCTCGAACATCTGCGCAGCGAGCGCCAGGTCTCCGCGCACACCCTCGACGGCTACCGCCGCGACCTGCTGAAGATCCTCGCCCTCGCCGAAAAGGCCGGGCTCTCCGACTGGAACGCCCTCGACACCCGCAGCCTGCGCACCTTCGTCGCCCGCCTGCACCAGCAGGGCCAATCCAGCCGCAGCCTGGCACGGCTGCTCTCGGCGACGCGCGGCCTCTACCAGTACCTGCTACGCGAAGGGCGCTGCCGGCACGACCCTGCCAACGGCCTGAGCGCGCCGAAGAGTCCGCGCAAGCTGCCCAGGACCCTCGACGCCGACCGCGCCCTGCAATTGCTCGACGGTGCCGTGGAGGATGACTTCATCGCCCGCCGCGACCAGGCCCTGCTGGAGCTGTTCTATTCCTCCGGGCTGCGCCTCTCGGAACTGGTCGGCCTCGATCTCGAATGGCTGGACCTCAAGGAAGGCCTGGTGCGAGTGCGCGGCAAGGGCAACAAGGTCCGCGAGCTGCCGGTCGGCAAGGCCGCGCGCCAGGCGCTCGAAGCCTGGCTGCCGCTGCGCGCCCAGGCCGCTCCGGAAGACGGAGCGGTGTTCATCGGCCGCGGCGGCAAGCGCCTGACGCCACGGGCGATCCAACTGCGAGTGCGCCAGGCCGGCGTCCGCGAGCTGGGCCAGCACCTGCACCCGCACATGCTGCGGCACTCCTTCGCCAGCCATCTGCTGGAGTCGTCCGGCGACCTGCGGGCCGTGCAGGAACTGCTCGGCCACGCCGACATCGCCACGACCCAGATCTATACCCACCTGGACTTCCAGCACCTGGCCTCGGTCTACGACCGCGC
>NZ_SCND01000396.1:0-5257 GCF_005503585.1 Pseudomonas sp. 2VD | reverse complement strand
GCCATTGTCCGGCGGCGGTCGACCTGCATGGGGTGATCGAGGATTTCCGCAACCTGCCGGCGTTCCGCAAGGCCGGCATCTGCGTGCGCACGCCGGAGCGCGAGTACATCAAGCAGGCGGGCCTGGAGGAAGGACTGCGCGCGCTGATCGGCTTGATCATGGCCAGCAGCGCCTGTCCGCTGCTGGCGCCGCTGAGGCCGATGGCCATGCAGCACCTGCCGTTCGCCAGCAACCAGGAGTTCGTGCTGCGGGTGGTGCCGCTGTACCTGATGCGCCAGTACTTCAACTTCCGCGAGGGGCGGCATGCCGATTGGGAACTGAAAGGGCTGGTGCGGCTGTTCCAGCAGTTGCAACTGGTCAACCAGGCGTTCTGGCAGCGAATCCACGACACCTGTGTCAGCGATTCCAACCTGAAGGCGTTCCTGACCTTCTTCTCGCTGTCGTCGAGCATCAGCTATTCGCTGGAAACCCAGTTGCAGAAGATCCGCCCGCTGGTGATGAGCGCCGAGGAAACGCTCGGCTGAGGCGCAGGCCCCGGCCGAGCGGGGAGAGATCAGGCTTTCTTCAGGTGCACCGCGAGCACGTCGCAGGGCGCGCCGTGCAGCACGTCGTTGGCAGTGGAACCGAGCAGCAGCGCCAGGCCGTGGCGACCGTGGCTGCCGACCACGATCAGGTCGCAGGCCTGTTCCGCGGCGAGGCGGTGGATTTCCTGGCGCGGTTGCCCGTAGACCAGGTGGCGCTGCTCGCTGCCGAGGTCCGGATAGCGTACGGCGAAGGCATCCAGGCGTTCACGGGCCTGGTCGAACTGCTGCTGCTGCAACATCGACAGGTCCATCGGCACGTCCCCACCGAAGGCCATGGCCATGGGCTCGACCACATGCACCACCGAGAGCCGGGCCTGGTTGCTGGTGGCCAGGGCCGCCGCACGCTTCATCACCGGGTCGCATTCGTCGGTCAGGTCGACGGCGACCAGAATGTGTTGATAGGGCATGAACGTCTCCTCCCAGAAGGGGATAGTGTTTTCATTATGGACTTTCGCGCCGCGCGTGGAACCTGTTCCGTTGCGCTGGGCAAAAAGCTGCTCCGCCGTGGTCGCATTCGCCTGTAAACTGCGCCTCCCTTGGCGACTGCGACCGATCCTGCCTGCGCGCGCGGATCGAGGCAAATGCCTTAACCGTTTTTCGAGTGTCCGTTCCTTATGACCACTTGGCTGGTGATCCTGCTGCTGGCTGTCATGCTCAGTCCCCTGGCCTGGCTGATGCCGTCCAACAGGCAGCGCGGCAAGATGGCCCTGCGCCTCGAGGCGCGCCGTCTCGGCCTGGCCATGCAGCTCGCGCGCCAGGATTGGCCGCATTGGCTGGAGAGCGCTCCGCCGACGTCCTGCGCGCAGTTCCACTGCCCGCGCCGACGCGGCCGGGAGGCCTGGTGCTATTGGCAGAATACCCCGGGCCAGTGGCTGAACCAGTGGCGCGAGCCGTGCGCGGACGATGAGTTGCTGGACGCCCTGCGCAGCCTCCCCGGGGATGTCTACAAGGTGGAGGCGACCGCCCAGTTCCTTGCCCTGTATTGGGGCGAGCGCGGCGATAGCGCCGACCTCGGGCGCATCGCCGAGTTTCTCCGCCAGCGCGCCTGAGGCGGCGCGCCGAGGTTCATTGGTTGCGCGCGGCATACAGCGCGGCGACCTTCTCCAGGCCATCGATGATCCGGTCTGCATTCTTGTTGACCAGGAACGGCACGCTGTTCTGGTTGTAGTTGCGCAGGGACTTCTCGATGTAGTGCCACTTGATCGCCACGCTGCGCAGCGCCCTGGCGATCTCCTCGTCGTTCTGCGGCGCCTGCTGCAGCTTCAACAGGTTGACCGAAAAGCGGCTGGCCAGGTCGTCCAGTGGACGCTCCTCGCCGCCGCCGAAGAAGCTGGCGCCTACCGACGCGTTGCGCGAGGCATAGTCCAGGGCAATGTCCTGCATCAGCAGGCTCTGTTCGCGGCTCTGCTCGGTGAGCGTCGGCACCGTGGCGGCGTTTTCCCGTTGCAGGCTGCGATACAACTGGCCGCCGAGGTCCATCAGTTGCTGGTTGCGCCGTGCCAGGTCGGCGACCGGTTGCAGGTCGCTGTAGCCCTTGGCGCGCACCGCGCCGGTCAGCTTGTCGAGGTCTTGCGCATAGTCCCGCCATTGCTCGCGAAGCTGGCCCAGCAGGCGCCGGGATTCGCTGCCGTTCACGCCGTCGAGTCGCTGCAGGCGGGCTTCCGCCGTCTGCGTCGAGCTTTCGATCAGGCTGGCGTAGCGTTGATCGCCTTCCTGGCCGACGTACATGAAGAAGGCGTTCAGGGATTTCTGCGTGGCGAGCCGCATCTGGTGCAGGGCGAGCAGGTCATCGGCGGTCCCTGCCGCGAAGACGGGGAGGCTCAGCAGGCCGAGCAGGGCCAGACAAAGAGTGAACGGACGGCAGATCATGGGTTCCATCTCCATGTGGCCCTGGAGGCCTTCTTGTTGTTCTTTTGTAACGGCCCGTGGCCGATCATGCATGGCGATCTGCGGCGACTCTAGCCTGCCTTTCCGCACCGGGACAAGCGCCCACGGCGCCGATCATCGAACATCTGAATGGTCCGACAGAGGCTGGCTGAATGGCCCTGCGCAGAGGGCCTGGAGGAGGGCAGGTGTTTTCCGGATGGCTGATTGACAATTCCCGGCTTTTGCCGGAATGTGTGCGCACCCAAGTCAAACGGGCGTATGAATCGAGCGTTTGCCTCGCGCAGGCCTCGACAATAGAGACCCGGTTATCGCGTCGGCGGGTGTGCCGAAGGGTTTGGGACTATGCTCGGCGGTTGCCGAAAGGGTCCCGACACGGCGTCCGATGTGTAAGTTCAAGCTTCCATAATAGCGTGGAGATCAGTTGATGATTTACCAAGGTAAAGCCATCACGGTTAAGCCTCTTGAGGGCGGCATCGTCGAGTTGAATTTCGATCTCAAGGGCGAGTCCGTCAACAAGTTCAACCGTCTCACCCTCAGTGAGTTGCGTGCGGCAGTCGATGCGATCAAGGCCGATGCATCGGTCAAGGGCGTGATCGTGACCAGCGGCAAGGACGTGTTCATCGTTGGTGCCGACATCACCGAGTTCGTTGACAACTTCCAGCTGCCCGACGAGGAACTGATGGCGGGCAACCTCGAAGCCAACAAGATCTTCAGCGACTTCGAAGACCTGGACGTACCCACCGTTGCCGCGATCAACGGCATCGCCCTCGGCGGCGGCCTGGAGATGTGCCTGGCCGCGGACTTCCGCGTGATGAGCGCGACCGCCAAGGTCGGCCTGCCGGAAGTCAAGCTGGGCATCTACCCGGGCTTCGGCGGCACCGTCCGCCTGCCGCGCCTGATCGGCTGCGATAACGCCGTCGAGTGGATCGCCTCGGGCAAGGAAAACAAGGCCGAGGACGCCCTGAAGGTCGGCGCCGTCGACGCCGTGGTCGCTCCCGAGCAACTGCAGGCCGCTGCCCTCGACCTGGCCAAGCGCGCCGTCGCCGGCGAGCTGGACCACAAGGCACGGCGCCAGCCGAAGCTGGAAAAGCTGAAGCTGAATGCAATCGAGCAGATGATGGCCTTCGAAACCGCCAAGGGCTTCGTCGCCGGCCAGGCCGGTCCGAACTACCCGGCGCCGGTGGAAGCCATCAAGAGCATCCAGAAGGCCGCCAACTTCGGCCGCGACAAGGCGCTGGAAGTCGAAGCCGCCGGCTTCGTCAAGCTGGCCAAGACCTCGGTCGCGCAGAGCCTGATCGGCCTGTTCCTGAATGACCAGGAACTGAAGAAGAAAGCCAAGAAATACGACGAAGTCGCCAAGGACGTGAAACTGGCCGCCGTGCTCGGCGCCGGCATCATGGGCGGCGGTATCGCCTATCAGTCGGCGCTCAAGGGCACCCCGATCCTGATGAAGGATATCCGCGAAGAGGGTATCCAGATGGGCCTGAACGAGGCCGCCAAGCTGCTCGGCAAGCGCGTCGAGAAGGGTCGCCTGACCCCGGCGAAGATGGCCGAGGCGCTCAATGGCATCCGTCCGACCATGTCCTATGGCGACTTCGGCAACGTCGACATCGTCGTCGAAGCCGTCGTCGAGAACCCCAAGGTCAAGCAAGCCGTGCTCGCCGAAGTGGAAGGCGCGGTGAAGGAAGACGCGATCATCGCCTCCAACACCTCGACCATCTCCATCAGCCTGCTGGCCCAGGCGCTGAAGCGTCCGGAAAACTTCTGCGGCATGCATTTCTTCAACCCGGTGCACATGATGCCGCTGGTGGAAGTGATCCGTGGCGAGAAGACCGGTGAAACCGCCATCGCCACCACCGTCGCCTACGCCAAGAAGATGGGCAAGAGCCCGATCGTGGTCAACGATTGCCCCGGCTTCCTGGTCAACCGCGTGCTGTTCCCGTACTTCGGCGGCTTCGCCAAGCTGCTGAGCTTCGGCGTCGACTTCGTGCGCATCGACAAGGTGATGGAGAAGTTCGGCTGGCCCATGGGCCCGGCCTACCTGTCCGACGTGGTCGGCATCGACACCGGCCACCATGGCCGCGACGTCATGGCCGAGGGCTTCCCGGACCGCATGGCGGTCGAGGGCAAGACCGCCGTCGACGTGATGTACGAGGCCAACCGCCTGGGCCAGAAGAACGGCAAGGGCTTCTACGCCTACGAGACCGACAAGCGCGGCAAGCCGAAGAAGGTCACCGATCCGCAGGCCTACGAAGTGCTCAAGCCGATCGTGGTCGAGCAGCGCGAAGTGACCGACGAGGACATCGTCAACTTCATGATGATCCCGCTGTGCCTGGAAACCGTGCGTTGCCTGGAAGACGGCATCGTCGAGACCGCTGCCGAGGCCGATATGGGCCTGATCTACGGCATCGGCTTCCCGCCCTTCCGTGGTGGTGCTCTGCGCTACATCGATTCGATCGGTGTCGCCGAGTTCGTGGCCCTGGCCGACAAGTACGCCGAGCTGGGCGCGCTGTACCACCCGACCGCGAAGCTGCGTGAAATGGCCAAGAACGGTCAGAAATTCTTCGGTTAATCGCGGAACGACTAGAGCGAGAGTGAATTTATGAGCCTGAATCCGAGAGACGTCGTCATTGTCGACTTCGGCCGCACCCCGATGGGTCGTTCCAAGGGTGGCATGCACCGCAACACCCGCGCCGAGACCATGTCGGCGCACCTGATCAGCAAGCTGCTGGAGCGCAACCCGAAGGTCGACCCGGCCGAAGTGGCAGCCGTGATCTGGGGCTGTG
>NZ_SCND01000395.1:0-5281 GCF_005503585.1 Pseudomonas sp. 2VD | reverse complement strand
CGAAAGCCTTGACCAACTGCTCTTTAACAAGTCGAATCAAGCAATTCGTGTGGGTGCTTGTGATGTAAGACTGGTGATCGCAAGATTATCAGCAACGCAAGTAACACTCGTGAATTCGAGAGTTTTATCTCTTTTTAAGAGAATGCGATTGCTGAGCCAAGTTTAGGGTTTTCTCAAAACCCAAGCAGTATTGAACTGAAGAGTTTGATCATGGCTCAGATTGAACGCTGGCGGCAGGCCTAACACATGCAAGTCGAGCGGATGAAGGGAGCTTGCTCCTGGATTCAGCGGCGGACGGGTGAGTAATGCCTAGGAATCTGCCTGGTAGTGGGGGATAACGTCCGGAAACGGGCGCTAATACCGCATACGTCCTGAGGGAGAAAGTGGGGGATCTTCGGACCTCACGCTATCAGATGAGCCTAGGTCGGATTAGCTAGTTGGTGGGGTAAAGGCCTACCAAGGCGACGATCCGTAACTGGTCTGAGAGGATGATCAGTCACACTGGAACTGAGACACGGTCCAGACTCCTACGGGAGGCAGCAGTGGGGAATATTGGACAATGGGCGAAAGCCTGATCCAGCCATGCCGCGTGTGTGAAGAAGGTCTTCGGATTGTAAAGCACTTTAAGTTGGGAGGAAGGGCAGTAAGTTAATACCTTGCTGTTTTGACGTTACCAACAGAATAAGCACCGGCTAACTTCGTGCCAGCAGCCGCGGTAATACGAAGGGTGCAAGCGTTAATCGGAATTACTGGGCGTAAAGCGCGCGTAGGTGGTTCAGCAAGTTGGATGTGAAATCCCCGGGCTCAACCTGGGAACTGCATCCAAAACTACTGAGCTAGAGTACGGTAGAGGGTGGTGGAATTTCCTGTGTAGCGGTGAAATGCGTAGATATAGGAAGGAACACCAGTGGCGAAGGCGACCACCTGGACTGATACTGACACTGAGGTGCGAAAGCGTGGGGAGCAAACAGGATTAGATACCCTGGTAGTCCACGCCGTAAACGATGTCGACTAGCCGTTGGGATCCTTGAGATCTTAGTGGCGCAGCTAACGCGATAAGTCGACCGCCTGGGGAGTACGGCCGCAAGGTTAAAACTCAAATGAATTGACGGGGGCCCGCACAAGCGGTGGAGCATGTGGTTTAATTCGAAGCAACGCGAAGAACCTTACCTGGCCTTGACATGCTGAGAACTTTCCAGAGATGGATTGGTGCCTTCGGGAACTCAGACACAGGTGCTGCATGGCTGTCGTCAGCTCGTGTCGTGAGATGTTGGGTTAAGTCCCGTAACGAGCGCAACCCTTGTCCTTAGTTACCAGCACCTCGGGTGGGCACTCTAAGGAGACTGCCGGTGACAAACCGGAGGAAGGTGGGGATGACGTCAAGTCATCATGGCCCTTACGGCCAGGGCTACACACGTGCTACAATGGTCGGTACAAAGGGTTGCCAAGCCGCGAGGTGGAGCTAATCCCATAAAACCGATCGTAGTCCGGATCGCAGTCTGCAACTCGACTGCGTGAAGTCGGAATCGCTAGTAATCGTGAATCAGAATGTCACGGTGAATACGTTCCCGGGCCTTGTACACACCGCCCGTCACACCATGGGAGTGGGTTGCTCCAGAAGTAGCTAGTCTAACCGCAAGGGGGACGGTTACCACGGAGTGATTCATGACTGGGGTGAAGTCGTAACAAGGTAGCCGTAGGGGAACCTGCGGCTGGATCACCTCCTTAATCGAAGATCCCGGCTTCTTCATAAGCTCCCACACGAATTGCTTGATTCACTGGTTAGACGATTGGGTCTGTAGCTCAGTTGGTTAGAGCGCACCCCTGATAAGGGTGAGGTCGGCAGTTCGAATCTGCCCAGACCCACCAATTGTTGGTGTGCTGCGTGATCCGATACGGGGCCATAGCTCAGCTGGGAGAGCGCCTGCTTTGCACGCAGGAGGTCAGGAGTTCGATCCTCCTTGGCTCCACCATCCAAACAATCGTCGAAAGCTCAGAAATGAATGTTCGTGAATGAACATTGATTTCTGGTCTTTGCACCAGAACTGTTCTTTAAAAATTCGGGTATGTGATAGAAGTAAGACTGAATGATCTCTTTCACTGGTGATCATTCAAGTCAAGGTAAAATTTGCGAGTTCAAGCGCGAATTTTCGGCGAATGTCGTCTTCACAGTATAACCAGATTGCTTGGGGTTATATGGTCAAGTGAAGAAGCGCATACGGTGGATGCCTTGGCAGTCAGAGGCGATGAAAGACGTGGTAGCCTGCGAAAAGCTTCGGGGAGTCGGCAAACAGACTTTGATCCGGAGATCTCTGAATGGGGGAACCCACCTAGGATAACCTAGGTATCTTGTACTGAATCCATAGGTGCAAGAGGCGAACCAGGGGAACTGAAACATCTAAGTACCCTGAGGAAAAGAAATCAACCGAGATTCCCTTAGTAGTGGCGAGCGAACGGGGATTAGCCCTTAAGCTTCATTGATTTTAGCGGAACGCTCTGGAAAGTGCGGCCATAGTGGGTGATAGCCCCGTACGCGAAAGGATCTTTGAAGTGAAATCGAGTAGGACGGAGCACGAGAAACTTTGTCTGAACATGGGGGGACCATCCTCCAAGGCTAAATACTACTGACTGACCGATAGTGAACCAGTACCGTGAGGGAAAGGCGAAAAGAACCCCGGAGAGGGGAGTGAAATAGAACCTGAAACCGTATGCGTACAAGCAGTGGGAGCCTACTTGTTAGGTGACTGCGTACCTTTTGTATAATGGGTCAGCGACTTATATTCAGTGGCAAGCTTAACCGTATAGGGTAGGCGTAGCGAAAGCGAGTCTTAATAGGGCGTTTAGTCGCTGGGTATAGACCCGAAACCGGGCGATCTATCCATGAGCAGGTTGAAGGTTAGGTAACACTGACTGGAGGACCGAACCCACTCCCGTTGAAAAGGTAGGGGATGACTTGTGGATCGGAGTGAAAGGCTAATCAAGCTCGGAGATAGCTGGTTCTCCTCGAAAGCTATTTAGGTAGCGCCTCATGTATCACTCTGGGGGGTAGAGCACTGTTTCGGCTAGGGGGTCATCCCGACTTACCAAACCGATGCAAACTCCGAATACCCAGAAGTGCCGAGCATGGGAGACACACGGCGGGTGCTAACGTCCGTCGTGAAAAGGGAAACAACCCAGACCGCCAGCTAAGGTCCCAAAGTTGTGGTTAAGTGGTAAACGATGTGGGAAGGCTTAGACAGCTAGGAGGTTGGCTTAGAAGCAGCCACCCTTTAAAGAAAGCGTAATAGCTCACTAGTCGAGTCGGCCTGCGCGGAAGATGTAACGGGGCTCAAACCACACACCGAAGCTGCGGGTGTCACGTAAGTGACGCGGTAGAGGAGCGTTCTGTAAGCCTGTGAAGGTGAGTTGAGAAGCTTGCTGGAGGTATCAGAAGTGCGAATGCTGACATGAGTAACGACAATGGGTGTGAAAAACACCCACGCCGAAAGACCAAGGGTTCCTGCGCAACGTTAATCGACGCAGGGTTAGTCGGTTCCTAAGGCGAGGCTGAAAAGCGTAGTCGATGGGAAACAGGTTAATATTCCTGTACTTCTGGTTACTGCGATGGAGGGACGGAGAAGGCTAGGCCAGCTTGGCGTTGGTTGTCCAAGTTTAAGGTGGTAGGCTGAAATCTTAGGTAAATCCGGGGTTTCAAGGCCGAGAGCTGATGACGAGTCGTCTTTTAGATGACGAAGTGGTTGATGCCATGCTTCCAAGAAAAGCTTCTAAGCTTCAGGTAACCAGGAACCGTACCCCAAACCGACACAGGTGGTCGGGTAGAGAATACCAAGGCGCTTGAGAGAACTCGGGTGAAGGAACTAGGCAAAATGGCACCGTAACTTCGGGAGAAGGTGCGCCGGCTAGGGTGAAGGATTTACTCCGTAAGCTCTGGCTGGTCGAAGATACCAGGCCGCTGCGACTGTTTATTAAAAACACAGCACTCTGCAAACACGAAAGTGGACGTATAGGGTGTGACGCCTGCCCGGTGCCGGAAGGTTAATTGATGGGGTTAGCGCAAGCGAAGCTCTTGATCGAAGCCCCGGTAAACGGCGGCCGTAACTATAACGGTCCTAAGGTAGCGAAATTCCTTGTCGGGTAAGTTCCGACCTGCACGAATGGCGTAACGATGGCGGCGCTGTCTCCACCCGAGACTCAGTGAAATTGAAATCGCTGTGAAGATGCAGTGTATCCGCGGCTAGACGGAAAGACCCCGTGAACCTTTACTGTAGCTTTGCACTGGACTTTGAGCCTGCTTGTGTAGGATAGGTGGGAGGCTTTGAAGCGTGGACGCCAGTTCGCGTGGAGCCATCCTTGAAATACCACCCTGGCATGCTTGAGGTTCTAACTCTGGTCCGTGATCCGGATCGAGGACAGTGTATGGTGGGCAGTTTGACTGGGGCGGTCTCCTCCTAAAGAGTAACGGAGGAGTACGAAGGTGCGCTCAGACCGGTCGGAAATCGGTCGTAGAGTATAAAGGCAAAAGCGCGCTTGACTGCGAGACAGACACGTCGAGCAGGTACGAAAGTAGGTCTTAGTGATCCGGTGGTTCTGTATGGAAGGGCCATCGCTCAACGGATAAAAGGTACTCCGGGGATAACAGGCTGATACCGCCCAAGAGTTCATATCGACGGCGGTGTTTGGCACCTCGATGTCGGCTCATCACATCCTGGGGCTGAAGCCGGTCCCAAGGGTATGGCTGTTCGCCATTTAAAGTGGTACGCGAGCTGGGTTTAGAACGTCGTGAGACAGTTCGGTCCCTATCTGCCGTGGACGTTTGAGATTTGAGAGGGGCTGCTCCTAGTACGAGAGGACCGGAGTGGACGAACCTCTGGTGTTCCGGTTGTCACGCCAGTGGCATTGCCGGGTAGCTATGTTCGGAAAAGATAACCGCTGAAAGCATCTAAGCGGGAAACTTGCCTCAAGATGAGATCTCACTGGGAACTTGATTCCCCTGAAGGGCCGTCGAAGACTACGACGTTGATAGGCTGGGTGTGTAAGCGTTGTGAGGCGTTGAGCTAACCAGTACTAATTGCCCGTGAGGCTTGACCATATAACACCCAAACAATCTGATGATTGTGTGTTGTAAGGTGAAGTCGACGAACCGAAAGTTCGCATGAACCGCAAACACCTTGAAATCACATACCTGAATCCGGATAGACGTAAGCCCAAGCGAACGGATATCCAACCGAATTGCTTGACGATCATAGAGCGTTGGAACCACCTGATCCCTTCCCGAACTCAG
>NZ_SCND01000394.1:0-5342 GCF_005503585.1 Pseudomonas sp. 2VD | reverse complement strand
CCACCCAGCCCACCCTGTACGTCCTCGATACCAATGTCCTGATCCACGATCCGAATGCCCTGTTGAACTTCCAGGAACACCGCGTCGCGATCCCGATGACGGTGCTCGAAGAGCTGGACAAGCTGAAGACCGGAAAGCACACCATCGCCGCCGAGTGCCGCCAGGCCATCCGCCTGATCGACCAGGTACTCGGCGAGGCCACGCCCGAGCAGGTCGAGGGAGGGGTACCGATCCAGCGTGGCAAGAACGGCCCCAGCGGCAGCCTGTCGATCCTCATGAGCAAGCGTGCCGAGCCCATCACCTGGCTGCCGGAGCACCTCAACGACAACAAGATCATCAACCAGTTGGTCGAGCTGAAGAGCCGCCACAGCGGCGTACGCGTGGTGCTGGTGACCAAGGACATCAACATGCGCCTGAAGGCGCGCGCCTGCGGGGTGGACGCGGAGGACTACCACACCGACCAGCTGATCGACGACGTGGCCCTGCTGTCGCGCGGCTACCATTCCCTCGCCGGCTCTTTCTGGGACCGCGTGAGCAAGGTCGAGACCCGCCAGGACCACGGCCGTACCTGGCATCGCGTGCAGCTCACCGACAACCTGCCGGCGGTGCACATCAACGAGTTCATCGTCGACGAACAGGGCTTCGTCGGCTGGATCAAGGGCATCCAGCAGGACGAGCTGACCATCCTCGACCTGCACCAGGAGCCGCTCCTGCACCAGGAAGCCTGGGGCCTGCGGCCACGCGACGTGTACCAGTCGCTGGCGCTGTACGCGCTGCTCGACCCGGACATCCACCTGGTCAACCTGTCCGGTGCCGCCGGTTCCGGCAAGACCATCCTGGCGCTCGCCGCGGCCATCGAGCAGACCATGGTCAGCAAGCGCTACCGGCGCATCATCGCCACCCGCAGCGTGCAGGGCCTGGACGAGGACATCGGTTTCCTGCCCGGCACCGAGGCGGAAAAGATGGAGCCCTGGCTCGGCGCCATCACCGACAACCTCGAAGCGCTGCACATGGACGACGAATGCACCCATGGCAGCGTCGACTACATCCTCAGCAAGGTGCCGTTGCAGTTCAAGTCGCTGAACTACATCCGCGGGCGCAGCTTCCAGCAGAGCCTGATCCTCATCGACGAATGCCAGAACCTCACGCCGCACCAGATGAAGACCATCATCACCCGCGCCGGCAGCGGTTCGAAGGTGATCTGCCTGGGCAACCTGGCGCAGATCGACACGCCCTACCTGTCCGCCACCAGCTCCGGCCTGACCTACCTCACCGAACGCTTCAAGGACTTCCCCCACGGCGTGCACGTGACCCTGCAAGGGGTGCCGCGCTCGGTGCTGGCGGAGTACGCCGAGGCGCATATGTAACCACGCGGCGTCGCAGGCGTTGCGCTGCGCCCGGCCTCGAGCCGGGCGCAGCGGCTGGCGTTCACGGATCTGCAACATGTCCTAGACTTCGGGCCCCAGTTCCGGGAGTCCGCCGTATGGCTTTCGCCGCATCCGTGATTCGCACCGTTTCCGGCCTCGAAGTCGAGGTCATGCATGCCTATGCCAGGATCGTCGAGGGCACCGACCCGGAAGCGCTGCACGATCTGCGCGTCGCCGCCAGGCGCCTGCGCAGCCTGTTGAAACCGTTGCGCCTGGGGGCTCTGGCCGAGGACCTGGATCGCGCGGCGAAAGCCCTCGGGCAGGCCACCAATCCGATCCGCGACATGGAAGTGATGGCGGCCGAGCTGGAGCGCCATGGCCTGCTGATTCCGGCTTCGCTGCGCAGGCAGGCGGTGCTCCGCTGGTATCGGCAGGCAGGGAGCAGTCCACAGATCAAGGATTTGCTGGACGCACTGGACGCCTGGCCGGACGGTGTCCGGCGGGCGATGACGGAAGGTCGCCTCGACGATCTCGAGGCGGAGGCGAGCAAGCGAATCAGGCACCAGTTGCGCAAGCTGCTGGCGGCGCTCGACGATCCCGGACACGATCTTCACGACATCCGCCTGTTGGTAAAGCGCGCACGTTATTCGCAGGAGGCCTACCCGGACCTCTGCCCTCTGCCGGGAAAGGTGCTCGACACGCTGAAAACGCTACAGACCATGCTGGGGGATTGGCACGACCACCAGCAATGGTGCCTCAGGGCCGAAGAGCAGGCCGACCTGCGCCCCCTGAGCGCGGAATGGCGCAGGTCCGAGGCCGCCGCCCTGGACCGGGCCGAGGAATCCGTTCGGCGCCTTGCCAGGTTGCTGGGGAAAGCCATCGGCCGCACCTGAGCGGGTCGGCTACCTGGCCTGGCGGATTATCCGGGGCTTGGGCGAACCGGGCAGCGCGTGGGGGGCTTCGATCCGCTCGCGCAGTTTGCGCAGATATTCCCGACCTTCCCGTTCGGTATGGAAGGAGATGCGATAGGCGCCGACCTGGACGATCCATCCGCCCTTGGTCGAAGGGTGCATTCGCAGTTGCATGGGGCACCTCCCTGTGGGCCCTGTCCAGCGCTCCCGGCGCGGTATAGGTATTGACCAACGCTAGTCGAGCTTTCTCGACGCCGTCATCAAACCTTCATCTACCTTTCAGGACTGGCAGGTCGCCGGGAGGCACGGCGACTGGGGCGTCGCTGGTGGCGCGGCTCAGGAGCGTTCCCCATGGGGGCGGTTCTTCACTGCCAGGAACAGCCGGACCCGGTCGTTCAGCTCCTGCAGGACATGGCTGAATCCTTCCAGGCCTTCCTGGAGGGTCGGGTCGCTGCAGCTCCAGGCGAGGGTCTGGGCGGAGTGCGGCAACTGTGCGAGTTCGTCGGTGTCTTTGTCGCAGAGGTCGATGAGATAGTCGAAGGACTCCCCGGCGAAGGTCTCCAGCGGCTTGCTACTCAACCCTTGGGTCGGGATGCCGGCGTGTTCGAGCACGCTCAGGGTGCGCGGGTCGACGCCAGCGGGGCGCACGCCGGCGCTGAACGCGGCGAAATGTTCGCCGTCGGTGTGCCGCAGGATGGCCTCGGCGATCAGGGAGCGGGCGTCATTGGCGATACAGACGAAGAGTACGCGCAGTCGGTCCGTCATCTTTCCGTTCTCCGGAGCGGGAAGCCTGTTGCGATCTTAGTCCGATCGTCACGGACCGGCAGGGCTGTCAGGAAAATTTCACCGGGTGGTCATTCGCCAACGAGGGCATACCTCTTTCTGTATACAATCATTCCCCTTCAGAATCCGGCCAAACCATCCCCGCTCGCGTCCCAGGGCTTACAATGACTGGCCAGTACCTTCCATCAGGAGCACCCACGTGCTGACCCATCTCGATTCCCAGGGCCGCGCCAACATGGTCGACGTCACGGAAAAGGCCGTGACCTCCCGTGAAGCCACGGCCGAGGCCGTGGTGCGCATGCGCCCGGAAACCCTGCAACTGATCCAGGACGGCGGCCATCCCAAGGGCGACGTCTTCGCCGTGGCGCGGATCGCCGGCATCCAGGCGGCCAAGCGCACCCACGAACTGATCCCGCTGTGCCATCCGCTGCTGCTCACCAGCGTCAAGCTCGAACTGCAGGCCGAGGCGCCGGACGCCGTGCGCATCCGCGCGCGTTGCCGGCTGGCCGGGCAGACCGGCGTGGAGATGGAGGCGCTCACCGCCGCCAGCGTCGCGGCCCTGACCATCTACGACATGTGCAAGGCGGTGGACCGCGGGATGGTCATCGAGCAGGTCCAGTTGCTGGAGAAGCTCGGCGGCAAGAGCGGCCACTACCGCAAAGAGGAGGAAGGGCAGGCATGATCCGCGTGCAGTATTTCGCCCGTTACCGAGAAGCCCTCGGCGTCGACGGCGAGCAGTTGAACTGGGACGCCGGGCTGGCGACCCTCGGCGCCTTGCGCCAGCTCCTGGTGGAGCGCGGCGGGGCCTGGGAGCGTACCCTCGGCGAGCAGAACCTGATGTGCGCGCGCAATCAGGAACTGTGTGGCCTCGACGAGCCGTTGCAGGACGGCGACGAAGTCGCCTTCTTCCCCACCGTCACCGGAGGTTGAACCCATGGCCATCCGCGTCCAGCAGGCCGCTTTCGATCCGGGGCAGGAGCTTAACGCCCTGCATGCGCAGAACGTCGGCATCGGCGCGGTGGTCGGCTTCGTCGGCTACGTGCGCGACTTCAACGACGGTCGCGAGGTCGGCGGGATGTTCCTCGAACATTATCCGGGCATGACCGAGAAGGCCCTCGGCAAGATCGCCGCCGAGGCCGGGCAGCGCTGGCCGCTGCTGCGCCTGGAGATCCTCCACCGCATCGGCCGCCTGGAGCCGGGCGAGCCGATCGTCTTCGTCGGTTGCGCCAGCGCCCACCGGCAGGCGGCGTTCGACGCCTGCAACTTCGTCATGGACTACCTGAAGACCCGCGCGCCGTTCTGGAAGAAGGAAGACACCGCCGAAGGCCCGCGCTGGGTCGAAGGCCGCTGCAGCGACCAGGCCGCCGCGCAGCGCTGGGAGGAGTGACGTCTACCTCCTCGCGCCGCCGGCTTACCTCTTCGGAGGAATAGCCAGCCGGGGGCCCGCGGTTCAGGCTGAGGCATCGCCCGTTCCTAGGACCCCTTCCATGAGCCACCTGGCCACCTCCACCTTCCAGCCGCTGAACATCGCCATCCTCACCGTCAGCGACACCCGTACCCTGGAAACCGATACTTCCGGCCAGACCCTCGCCGACGCGCTGCTGGCCGCCGGTCATCGCCTGCACCAGCGGAGCCTGAAGACCGATGACATCTACCAGATCCGCGCGGTGGTCTCGGCCTGGATCGCCGACCCCGAGGTACAGGTCGGCCTGATCACCGGCGGCACCGGTTTCACCGCGCGGGACAACACCCCGCAGGCGGTCGGGCCGCTGTTCGAGCGCGATGTCGAGGGCTTCGGCGAACTGTTCCGCCAGGTCTCGCAGCGCGAGATCGGCACTTCCACCATCCAGTCGCGGGCGCTGGCCGGGCTCAGCAACGGTACCCTGGTGTGCTGCCTGCCCGGCTCGCCGGGTGCCTGTCGCACCGCCTGGAACGAGATTCTCCTGGCGCAACTGGACAGCCGCACCCGCCCGTGCAATTTCGTCCCGCACCTGAAGACCCCGCCAGCCTTGGCGCCGGTGGCCGGCTGCGGGTGCCGCTCGTGAGCGCTTGCGCCTGCGATGGCGGCCAACTGCGCCCGCTCGACGAGGCGCTGGCCGAACTGCTGGCGCGCGCGCCGCGCCCGCCAGCCTGCGAGAGCCTGGCCCTGGAGCGGGCGCTGGGACGAGTGCTCGGCGAGGACCTGCTGGCGCCGATGGACCTGCCGCATTGGGACAACAGTGCGATGGACGGCTACGCCTTGTGCTCCGCCGACCTGCCGCGCAGCGGCGGAGCACAAGGC
>NZ_SCND01000393.1:0-5357 GCF_005503585.1 Pseudomonas sp. 2VD | reverse complement strand
ACGGGGACATGTCGAGGGTTGGGCAGCGCCTCCGGGCGGAACGGCTTGCCGAGTAGGGCGAATAGCGCCGCAGGCGCTATCCGCCGTTACGCCGGGTTTCACGGCGGATAACCGCGAGCGGTTATTCGCCCCACGGGGACATGTCGAGGGTTGGGCAGCGCCTCCGGGCGGAACGGCTTGCCGAGTAGGGCGAATAGCGCCGCAGGCGCTATCCGCCGTTACGCCGGGTTTCACGGCGGATAACCGCGAGCGGTTATTCGCCCTACGGGGGCGTGTCGAGGGCTGGCAGCGCCTCCGGGCGGAACGGCTTGCCGAGTAGGGCGAATAGCGCCGTAGGCGCTATGCGCCGTTACGCGGGGTTTCACGGCGGATAACCGCGAGCGGTTATTCGCCCTACGGGGACATGTCGAGGGTTGGGCAGCGTCGCCGGGCGTAACGGCTTGCCGGTAGGGCGAATAGCGCCGCAGGCGCTATCCGCCGTTACGCCGGATTTCACGGCGGATAACCGCGAGCGGTTATTCGCCCTACGGGGACATGTCGAGGGTTGGGCAGCGCCTCCGGGCGTAATGGCTCGCCGTTACGCCGGTGTCTCAAGCCACCGCGTAGTAATGCTTGACGAAGCCGCCGTCGGCAACCTCCCAGAGCACCGGGGTGCCCTTGCTGACGAACCAGCTGTCGCCGGCCTTGTAGAGCGTGCTCTGGCCGGTGGACTCGTCGGTGAGGCGGACCTCGCCGCTGACCACCGTGGCCTGTTCGCTGAACGGATAGGTCATGCGGAACTTGCCGGCGGTGGTGCCGAAGTAGGCGGCGCTGACCGGGTCGGTGGGGGCTCCGGCGGTCATCTTGCCGAAGGCTTTCACCTCGCCTTCGAGGATCTCCGAGCCGAGGTCGGCGACGCTGCCCCAAGCGTCCAGTTCATCGAGGGTGATGCCGTGGCGGATGGCGGTAATGGCCATGGGAATGCTCCTTGTAGAGTGATCGGTAGGTTTCAGCGCCGGCCGTTCCAGTAGCCGGAGAGCTGGTGCCAGGTCTTGCCCGCGCTGAGCAGCAGCGGGCGGAAGTGGTCCTTGCCGTGGATCGGGATGCGGCGCACCGAGCTGAGCAGGTCGTAGCGCGCCGAGCCTTCGCTCATGCCTTCGGCGAGGACCTTGCAGACGATGTGGCTGGGGGTCACGCCGAACCCGGAATAACCCTGGACGAAGAACGCGTTGGGCCGCCCCGAGAGGCTGCCGATCTGCGGGAACAGGTTGGCGCTGCAAGCCATCGGCCCACCCCAGGCGAGATCGATGCGGACGTGCTCCAGGTAGGGGAAGATCTTCAGCATCAGCTTGCGGTTCCAGGCCTTGAGGTCGCCGGGGATGCGTTCGACGAAGGGCGTGGCGGCGCCGAACAGCAGGCGGTTCTCGTTGGTCACCCGGTAGTAGTCGATGACCGGGCGGATGTCGCTGTAGGCGCCGCGGATCGGGCTGATCCGCTGGATCAGTTCGTCCGGCAGCGGCTCGGTCATCATCTGGAACGCGTAGGTATTGATGGTAGTGCGGTGCAGCTCGGGTTCGAGCCGGTTGAGGAAGCTGTCGCAGGCCCAGAGCAGCTTGTTCGCGGTGACCGAGCCCTTGGCCGTGCGCACGCGGATGCGCTCGCCGTATTGCACCTCCAGCGCCGGGCTGTATTCGAATATCCGTGCGCCGAGGCCGGCCAGCGCCTTGGCTTCGCCGAGCAGCAGGTTGAGCGAGTGCACATGGCCGCCGCCCATGTGCAGCAGGGCGCTGCCGTAGGCGTCCGAGCCGATGATCTGGCGCACCTCGGCACCGTGCAGGTAACGGATCTCATGGGGCGAGCCGAGCGACCGGAACTCCTTTTCCCAGGCCTGCAGGGTCTTCGCCTGGCGCGCGTTGAAGCCCATGTAGCCGTAGCCGTGGCAGAAGTCGGCGTCGATGACGTACTTCTCGATGCGGCCCTTGATGATGTCGGCGCCGAGGTCGCTGATCTCGAAGATCGCCCGCAGGCCGTCCTCGCCGACGTCCTTGCGGATCTTCTCCAGGTCGTGGCCGATGCCGGCCATGATCTGCCCGCCGTTGCGCCCGGTGCCGCCGAAGCCGAGGTGGCGGGCCTCCAGCACGACGATGTCGGTGATACCGTGCTCGGCCAGTTCCAGCGCGGTGTTGATGCCGGAGAAGCCGCCGCCGATCACCACCACGTCGGCGTCCAGGTCGGTTTCCAGGGAGGGGAAGGACAGCTCGTACTTCTTGGTCGCCGTGTAGTAGGTCGGCGTCTCGATGTTGATCATGGATGCGGCCTGGCAAGGGGTGGATGTACCTATTAGACGCTCCGTGGCCGCCGCGGTCTTGTTCCTGTCTGCCGCCGGCTTGACCGGCCCTGCCAGGCGCGCTTCAGCCCAGCGTGGCGATCACCCGTGGCGCGACGAAGTCGATGAAGGCGCGCAGCTTGGGCGAGACCTGGCGGCCGGACGGCCAGAGCAGGAAGAACCGCGCGCGGCGCTCGCAGAAGGCGTCGAGGACGCTGACCAGGCGTCCTTCGCGCAGCGCCTCGCGGATCGAGAAGTCCGGCAGGCAGGCGATGCCCTGGTCGCGCAGGGCGAAGCAGACGCGGGTCTCGATGTTGTTGCAGACCATCGACACCGGAATCTGCGGCGGGGCTTCGCCGTCCGCGCGGCGCAGCGGCCATTCCTCGAGGCGGCCGGTGTTGGAGAAGCGGTAGTGCAGGCAGGTGTGCCGCAGCAGGTCTTCCGGGCAGCGTGGCGTGCCGTGGCGGGCGAAGTAGGTCGGCGAGCCGACCAGCTTCAACTGGAACTCGCCCAGTTCGCGCATGGACAGCCGCGAATCCACCGGCTGGCCGGTGCGCAGGACCACGTCGAAGCCTTCGTCGACGACATCCACCACGCGATCGCTGAAGTCGAGGTCTAGCTCGATGTCCGGATAGGCCTGCATGAAATCGGCGAGCGCCGGCAGGACCAGCCCGCTGACCAGCGGCAGGCTGACCCGCAGGCGCCCGCGCGGGGTCTCGCGGCTTTGCGACAGCTCCAGCTCGGTGGCTTCGATCTCGGCCAGGATGCGCCGGCTGCGCTCGAGGAACAGGCTGCCTTCGGCGGTCAGGGTGATGCTGCGGGTGCTGCGGTGGAACAGGCGCACGCCGAGCTTCTCTTCCAGGCGGGCGACCCGCTTGCCCACCGCCGAGGCGCTGACGCCGAGGGTCCGGGCGGCGCCGACGATGCTGCGGGTCTCGGCGACGCGGACGAAGACGGTGAAACCGCTGAGGCTGTCCATGCAAGGCTCCGATTACGGACATCAAGGTCCGGATAGAGCGGAACTCTATCCGTCTTTTTCCGCTTTTGCAGCGCTCTTAGCCTGTCCGCATCCTTCATCGTCCGCGGAGAGTCCTGCATGTCAGGTTTCGAACGAGGGCCAGGGCGCAGCCTGGCGGAACATGTCGATCAGGCGATCGAGGCGGCATTCGCCGACCAGCGCCTGGTGGGAGCGGTGGTACTGGTGGCGCACCGGGGGCAGTGGCTCTATCGACGGGCTGCCGGCCTGGCCGACCGCGAGGCCGGCCGGACAATGGGCGAGGACAGCCTGTTCCGCCTGGCCTCGGTGAGCAAGCCGATCGTCAGCGTCGCCGCCCTGAGCCTGGTGGACGAGGGCCGGCTGGCCCTCGACGAGCCGATCGCCGACTGGTTGCCGGCGTTCCGTCCGCGCCTGGCCGACGGCCGCGAGGCGCGCATCACGCCGCGGCAGTTGCTGAGCCACAGCGCCGGCCTCGGCTATCGCTTCCTCGAAGCCGACGCAGACGGCCCCTATGCCCGCGCCGGGATTTCCGATGGCATGGACCTGCCGGGTTTCGACCTGGCCGAGAATCTCCGTCGCCTGGCCTCCGTGCCCTTGCTCTACGAGCCCGGCCGCGCCTGGGGCTATTCGCTGGCCACCGACGTGCTCGGCGCGCTGGTGGCGCGGGTCGACGGGCGGCCGCTGGCGGAAGCGCTGCGGCAGCGGGTCGGGATTCCGGCCGGCATGCGCGACAGCGGCTTCCTCTGCGCCGACGCGCAACGCCTGGCGGCGGTCTACGTCAGCGACCGGCCACGCCCGCGGCGGATGGCCGAGCGGGAGACCGTCACGCCGTTCGAGGACTGCGTCGGCATTCGCTTCGAGCCGCGTCGGGCCTTCGAGCCGTCTGCCTATGCGTCTGGCGGGGCGGGGATGATCGGCAGCGCTGGCGACGTGCTGCGCCTTCTGGAGGTCCTTCGCCAGGGCGGCGCGCCGTTGCTGACGCCTGGCCTGGTGGAGGAAATGGGCCGCGACCAGGTACCCGGCCTGGAGCTGCCGGCCAATCCCGGTTTCGGCTTCGGCCTGGGCTTCTCCGTGCTGCGTGACCCGGCCATCGCGCAATCGCCGGAGTCTCCCGGCACCTGGCGCTGGGGCGGCGCCTACGGGCATTCCTGGTTCGTCGACCGGGCCCGCGAACTGTCGGTGGTGGCGCTCACCAACACCCTGTTCGAGGGCATGTCGGGACGCTTCGTCAACGACCTGCGCGACGCCGTCTACCGTTCCGCGGAGGTGCGCTGATGGGACGCCGCGAAGCATTTCCGGAGAACGCCGGGGCCGCTGCGTCGGCCGTGGCGCCGCGGCTGCCGCTGAGCGCGTTGCTGGCGATGGCGATGTCCGGCTTCGTCGCCATTCTCAGCGAAACCCTGCCGGCCGGCCTGCTGCCGCAAATCGGCGCGGGGCTGGCGGTCAGCGAGGCGCTGGCCGGGCAGTTGGTCAGCGTCTATGCCCTGGGTTCGCTACTGGCCGCGTTGCCGGCGGCGAGCCTGACCCAGGGCTGGCGGCGGCGCCGGGTGCTGCTGCTGGCGCTGCTGATCTTCTTCGTCTGCAACAGCTTCACCGCCGTTTCCTCGGATTACCGCCTGACCCTGCTGGCGCGCTTCGGCAGCGGCGTCGCCGCCGGCCTCGCCTGGGGCCTGCTGGCCGGCTACGCGCGGCGCCTGGTGCCGCCGGAGCAGCAGGGGCGGGCGCTGGCGGTGGCCATGCTCGGTGCGCCGCTGGCGTTGTCGCTCGGCGTTCCGCTGGGCACCTGGCTGGGCGGCCTGCTCGGCTGGCGCTGGGCCTTCGGCCTGTTGTCGCTGATCGCGCTGTTGCTGGTCGGCTGGGTGCTGCACAGCGTGCCGGACTTCCCTGGCCAGCCGGCCGGGCGGCGCCTGCGCCTGCTCGGGGTGCTGCGCACGCCGGGCGTGCGTCCGGTATTGCTGGTGATCGTCGCCTGGGTGCTGGCGCACAACATCCTCTACACCTATATCGCGCCGTTCCTCGCCAAGGTCGGCCTGGGCGCCTCGGTGGACCTGGCCC
>NZ_SCND01000392.1:0-5357 GCF_005503585.1 Pseudomonas sp. 2VD | reverse complement strand
GCGCCTGGAGCAGACCATCGAGATTCCACCGCTGCCGCAGACGGCGCAGAAGATCATCAAGCTGCGGGTCGACCCCAACGCCAGCGTCGACGACATCACCGGCCTGGTGGAAACCGATCCGGCGCTCGCCGCCCAGGTGGTCAGTTGGGCGGCCTCGCCCTACTACGCCGCGCCGGGCAAGATCCGCTCGGTGGAAGACGCGATCGTCCGCGTCCTCGGTTTCGACCTGGTGATCAACCTGGCTCTCGGCCTCGCCCTGGGCAAGAGCCTGAGCCTGCCCAAGGACCAGCCGCAGCAGGCCACGCCCTACTGGCAGCAGGCGATCTACACCGCCGCGGTGATCGAGGGCCTGACCCGCGCCATGCCGCGCGAACTGCGCCCGGAGTCCGGCCTGAGCTACCTGGGCGGCCTGCTGCACAATTTCGGCTACCTGGTCCTAGCGCATGTCTTCCCGCCGCATTTCTCGCTGATCTGCCGGCACCTGGAGGTCAACCCGCACCTCGGCCATGCCTATATCGAACAGCACCTGCTGGGGATCACCCGCGAGCAGATCGGCGCCTGGCTGATGCGCGTCTGGGACATGCCTGACGACCTCTATTGCGCCCTGCGCTTCCAGCAGGACCCCAGCTACACCGGGCCGAACGCGGTCTACGCCAACCTGATCTGCCTGACCAACCGGTTGCTGCGCAACAGCGGCATCGGCGATGGCCCGCAGCAAGCGATTCCGGCGGCATTGTACGAGCGCCTGGGGATCACCCCGGAGAAGGCCGGGGACGCCGTGAAAAAGGTGCTGGAAGCGGAAGCGGCCCTGCGCGAACTGGCGGCCCAGTTCAATCGCTTGCCGGGGTGACCGGGTAGTCCGCTGCGAAACGCACTACCGAAAGGCTGCGGCCGCAGCCCGGATGAGATCGAAAGCCGCCCTCAGGCGGCTTTCTTCTCCGGCGCCTTCTTCTTCGGCTTGAGGTACTTCACCAGACCCTGGAACCAGATCACCAGCGCCGGATTGCCCTGTATCTGGATGTCCTTGTTCTGGATGCCCTGCATGAAGGCCAACTGCGGGTTCTTCGAAGTCATCGCGGCGAAACCGTAGGCTCCGTCCTTGAACCCCAGGGAAAATGCCGGTTGCGGATGGGTACCGCGCTTGCTGCTGACGCGCAGGTCCCTGACCAGGTAGTGGCGCGCCACCTTGCCATCGAGGGTATGCAACTGGAACACCAGGTCCTTGCCCTCGAGCTGCTTCTGGAAAGCGGGATTGTCGCGGCTGGCCTTGGCCATCAGGCGACCAAGCATCCACAGGAGAAGACGAAATTTCATGCACGCGCCTCGATATCCGGGGAGATGAGCGGCGCATTGTAGCTGTTCGCGAGGAGGACTACAGCTGTCCTTTCGATGAGCGCGGAAGCGTCTTCGACGAAGCCCGGAGCCGCTCTGACTCCGGGCTCTCGGCGGTCAGTTGACCGCGTCGCGCAGGGCCTTGCCCGGCTTGAAGGCGACGGTGTTGCTGGCCTTGATCTTCACCGGCTGGCCGGTCTGCGGGTTCTTCCCCGTGCGGGCTCCGCGATGGCGTTGCAGGAAGGTGCCGAAACCGACCAGGGTCACGCTGTCCTTGCGGTTCAGCGCGCCGGTGATTTCATCCAACAGGGCGTTGAGAACGCGATTGGCCTGTTCCTTGGTGAGATCGGCCTTTTCGGCGATAGCGGCGGCTAGTTCTGGTTTACGCATAGTTGCCTCTTTGACGGTTTGTTGTTTTTGTGTCCGTGCTGTCTTCCCAGCAGCGCTCAAAGGCACCGCAGTCCACCGGAACCATAGGCTCTAGACTGCGGTAGACGCGATGGAGGATGGCATGCTCCCGAGGACTGCGCCAGTATCGTCCGACAATTTTGCCGCAAGTCTCGACGGCATAACGGCCGGAACCAATGGCATTCAAGCCATGAGGCCGGGTAACTCTTTGTTCAGGGCCAATTTTTCGTTCACCGCCGCTCCGGTCAGGGCATAACCGATCACTCGACCAGCGGTATCCCGGCACAGGACCTTGAGGTCCGTTCCAGAGCCTTCCACTAGCCATTGGCCATCCATTCCGCGCGGCGGCGGCGACACCACCAGCGGGCAGGCCGGGGTCTTCACCGTCACCGGCATGGGACCGTAGGCCACCTGGCTGGGGTTGCCGGCGAGGGTCTGCGCCAGCGCGCGTGCGCAGGCCATCAGCGGCATCACATAAAGCAGGTTGAGGCCGTCCACTTCGGCGCAGTCGCCCAGCGCGTAGATGTTGGCGTGGGAGGTGCGCAGCGAGCGATCGACGACGATCCCGCGGTTGACCGCCAGCCCGGCGGCGAAGGCCAGTTCGGTGCGCGGACGCAGGCCGACGGCGGAGACCACCAGGTCGCAGGGAATCACCTCGCCATCCGAAAGATGCGCTTCCAGCCCCTCGCCGGCCTTCTTCAGGCTGGCCAGCACCGGCCCCAGGTGGAAGCGCACGCCGAGGCCTTCCAGGCCGGCCTGCACGGCCTTTGCCGCGGCCGGGTGGAGCAGGCCCGGCATGACCTGCTCGCAAGGCGCCACCACGTCGAGCTGGTAGCCGCCGCTGGAGAGGTCGTTGGCGAATTCGCAACCGATCAGCCCCGCACCGAGCAGCAGTACCCGACGCTTGCCGGCAGCCGCCTGGCGGAAGCGCGCGTAGTCTTCCAGATCGTTGATCGGGTAGAGCGCGTCCTGGGCATCGCCCTCGACCGGCACCCGGATCGGCTCCGCACCCCAGGCCAGGACCAGGTCGCGATAACGCACCTCTTCCTCGCCGATCCAGATCCGCTGATGGCCCGGATCGATACCGGTGACCCGGGTATGGGTCAGGATGCGCGCGTTCAGTTGCTCGGCCATGGCGCCCGGTTCGGCCATGGCCAGGCCGTCGGCGTCCTTGTTCTTCGAGAAGCCGGTGGAGAGCATCGGCTTGGAATAGGAACGGCCGTCGTCGGCGGTGATCATCAGCAGCGGCGTCTCGCCGTCCAGCTTCCGCCACTCGCGGGCCAGGTTGTAGCCCGCCAGGCCGGTTCCGATGATTACCAGGGGCGCACGCTCGCTCATTTCCGTTCCTCTGTGATTGCCGGCGCCGGGCGCCGCTTCTGTGGATTTCGCTCAGGCGATCTCGATCATCTCGAAATCGATCTTGCCGACACCGCAGTCCGGGCAGACCCAGTCCGCCGGGATGTCCTCCCAACGGGTTCCCGCCGGAATGCCTTCTTCGGGCAGGCCCAGGGCTTCGTCGTAGATGAAGCCGCAGACCACGCATTGCCACTTGCGCATAGCCACCCTCCTCGTTCGTCGAACCTAGCTCAGCGTCGGTGGCCGGCCAACGGCAAGGCTGCCGGGCGTTCCCGGCAGGACAGTCAATGACCGGACCCAAGCCCCAAGGATAACCCCTGGACGGCCGCTGGCCAGGCATGAAAAAGGCGGCCAGGGCCGCCTTCTTCGCCGGCGAGCGGGGCTCAGCCGATTTCGATCATCTCGAAGTCCAGCTTGCCGACGCCGCAGTCGGGGCACAGCCAGTCTTCAGGCACGTCTTCCCAGCGCGTTCCCGCCTCGATGCCTTCTTCCGGCCAGCCTTTGGCCTCGTCATAGATCAGTCCACACACCACGCATTGCCACTTCTTCATTGTTTACCTCGGGCGGGTTACCACGGTTCAGCGCCGGCAACCTATAACAAATCCACCCTGTCCGCCAACCTGCCCGAAAGGCAAGGTGGTGCCGAACGGGCCAACCAAAGATGGGTGGTGCCCACCGGTCGCCTCACAGCCCCTCGGCTCCGATCCGCGCCACCTGGGCGTCCTCTTCGGCGCGTACACCGGAAACCCCGACCGCGCCGACCACCTGTCCGTCCACCAGGATCGGCACGCCGCCCTCCAGGGTGGCCTGCAGCAGCGGCACCGAGAGGAAGGCACTGCGTCCGCCGTTGATCATGTCCTCGTAGCGCTTCGTTTCCCGGCGCCCGAGGGCGGCGCTGCGGGCCTTTTCCGTCGCGATGTAGGCACCGATCGGCGCGCAGCCGTCGAGGCGCTCCAGCGCCAGCGGGTGGCCGCCGTCGTCGACCACCGCGATGCTCACCGCCCAGCCTTGGCGCTGTGCCTCCTCGCGGGCCGCGCCAAGGACGCGGGCGACCTCCTCGCGGCCGAGTACCGGCTTGCTGTGCATGGTTTCACTCTCCTCCGGGCAAGGCCTGGTCGAGCAGCTCGATCCAGTGGCGTACCGGGGTCCGTCCGGCCCCGTCGAGATGGGCCTGGCAACCGACGTTGGCCGTGGCGATGACATCCGGCGCGCCGCTTTCCAGGGCGTCCAGGCGGTTGTCGCGCAGACGCCGGGACAGCGCCGGCTGGGTCAGCGAGTAGGTGCCGGCGGACCCGCAGCAGAGATGACCGTCGGCCACCTCGGTGAGATGGAAGCCCAGTCGCCGCAGCACTGACTCCACGGCCCCGCCCAGTCGTTGCGCGTGCTGCAGTGTGCATGGGCAGTGGAACGCCAGGCGCTGGTCGCAGCGCAGGCCGAGGGATTCCAGCGGCTCGTCGCGAAGCACTTCCACCAGGTCGCGGGCAGCGGCGGCGACCTCGCGCGCCTTGTCCGCGTACCGTGGGTCGTCGCGCAGCAGGTAGGCGTAGTCCTTGACGAAGGCGCCGCAGCCGCTGGCGGTCTGCACGATGGCCTCGGCACCCTCGCGCAGCAACGGCCACCAGGCGTCGATATTGCGCCGCGCGCGCTGGCGGCCGCGCTCCTGCGCATCCAGGTGGAAATCCAGCGCGCCGCAGCAGCCGGCCGCGGCCGCCGGCGTCACGCTGATTCCCAGGCGGTCCAGAACCCGCGCGGCGGCGGCGTTGGTATTCGGCGACAGCGCCGGCTGCACGCAACCTTCGAGCAGCAGCACGCGCCGCGCATGCCGGGGCTGCGGCCGCCTGCCCGGCGCCGCGACCCGACGTGGCAGCTTGCCCTGCATCGCCTCAGGCAGCAGAGGCCTCAGCCGCCCGGCAGCGCCGGCCAGCGCGCCGAACAACCCCGGGCGCGGGGCCAGCAGGCGCAGCCCGTCGCGCAGCAGGCGTTGCCGGAAGCCGCGCGGCAGGCGTTCGGCGAGGAGGTCGCGGCCGATATCCAGCAGCTTGTGGTACTCGACTCCGGACGGGCAGGTGGTTTCGCAGTTGCGGCAGCTCAGGCAGCGATCGAGGTGCAGGCGGGTGCGCTCGCTGGCCTCGTCGCGCTCGAGGAACTGCTTGATCAGGTAGATCCGTCCGCGCGGGCCGTCGAGTTCGTCGCCCAGCTCCTGGTAGGTCGGGCAGGTGGCGTTGCAGAAACCGCAGTGCACGCAGCTGCGCAGGATGCGC
>NZ_SCND01000391.1:0-5366 GCF_005503585.1 Pseudomonas sp. 2VD | reverse complement strand
GTTGCTGGAGTTCCTCCAGGCGCTTGCGCTGTTCGTCCAGCAGGCGCTGCTGGCGGTCGCGGATCAGGTCGCGGTCGCCGGGGGAGGTGAAGGGGGCGGCGCTGGCAAGCAGCGGCAGTAAAACCAAGCCAGCGACAACCGCTCGATAGCTAGAACGCAACATCCGATGTCCTGCGAGTTCCCTTCAATACCCACCGCATAGCTAAACGACATGGGCGTGTTGAGGGGGGATTAGTCCAAAAGTAGGAATGCTAATCCAAACAGGGACAGGAGGGAATGGCACTTTGCCTTCATTGCGTCGTCCTGGCTGTGCGGACGTTTCAGGATCGATGCGATGTCGTCATTTTCGTAATGGGAAGGACCTATCGGTCTCCAGGCAGCGCTCGGCCGGGTTCTGGTGAGCTGATTATTTGCGCTCGTGGCCCGGCAGAAAGCAGCCCCGCCAAGGCGGGGCTGCTTTGACGCAGACTCGAATTCACTTCACCGGCAGGTCCTTGCCCCACAGGCGCACCGCCTTGATCCCTTCCGCGCCGCCTTCGAAGACGAAGGTCTGGCGGATGCCGGCCTTGGCCGGGACGGTGACGTCGTCGGGGTTGACGAGGGCGACCAGGGCGTTGGAGTAGCCGTCGTTGTCGATCACCAGCAGCGCGCCGGTCTGGGTCAGGTTGATCAGGCGCACGGTGGCGTCGCCGTCGTTCTTGAAGCCGAGGGTGACGGCCAGTTGCTGGTCGCGCGGCTCGGTCTTGAGCACTTCGACCTGGCCGATCTCGGCGAAGCCGGCGTTGTCGGAGACCACCTTGGCGCCATCGGCGCCCTGGGCCGACTGGCGGCCGCTGGTGATGCCCTCGCTGACCCCGCCGAGGAGGTTCTTGCCGGTCTCGATGGCCGAGGACACCGCGGCCTTGGCCGCATCCTTGACCGAGCTGCCCTCCTCCGCGGCCACGGCGCTGCCGGCGGCCAGGGGCAGGAGCAGTCCCAATGCGGCGATCCTTGCGTTCATTCGTCCATCCTCTGGTGGTGTGGGAGGCAGCCAGACTAACAGCCGTCTAGCGGCCGTTCCAGTGGCGCGCCCGGCGCTTGCGCCACCAGATGTAGACACCGGTCAGCGACAGCCCGGCGATGGCCAGGCCGAGGGCGGCGATGGCGATGCGTCCCGGCAGGCCGGCGATGCGCCCGCCGTGGATCGGGTACTGCAAGCGGTAGAAACGCTCTCCCCAACTGCCCTGCCCGGCGACTTCCTGGCCGAGCAGGCGGCCGTCGCTGCCGTGGAAGAACAGCCAGGACTTGCCCATGGGGTCGTCGTGGTCGCCGAAGCCGGCGCCGAAGAAGTTGTATTCGAAGCTGTAGTACAGCTCGCCGATCGGCTCGGCGATGCCCAGCCGCGCCGCTTCGGCGCTGGCCAACTGGAAGGTGCGGTCGTAGTCCAGGCGGGTCTCCCCCAGTTGTTCCCTGGGCAGCCGCCCGCGCGCCTCGTAGACGCTCGGTTCGATCGGCGAGAACAGCGATACCAGCGGCTTGAACACCTGGCTCGGCAGGTTCAGGGCGACGCTGCTCAGCGCCACCGGTGCCAGCAGCAGCCAGAGCCAGAGGCCGCCGGCGCGATGCAGGTCGAAGTTGAAGCGGTAGGCGTTGCCGCGCTTGATCTTCCAGGCGGTGGCCCACTTGCTCCAGAACGGCCGGCCGCGCGGCAGGGTCAGCCAGGCGCCGACGAAGCAGTCGAGGAACCAGAACATCGCCACCCCGCCCATCAGGTACAGGCCCCAGTTCCCCGGCAGGGTCAGGTTGTGGTGGAACTCCAGGACCCAGGGAACCAGGTTCGCCGGCTGGAAGCAACAGGCCGCCCAGAGGCGCTTGCCGACTTCCTCGCCGCTGACCGGGTCGAGGTAGAACACGTCGTGCTCGACCTTGGCGCCGGCCTCGCGCGGCACGGTGGCGAGCAACGCCGGATGCCCGCCCGCCTCGGGATACTCCATGTACCACACCAGTTGTCGCGGATAGCGTGACTCGACGCGTTGCACCAGGCTGCCCGGGGAAAGGCGCTCGCCGCCCTCGCCCACGGCGTAGAAGCCGGGGTTCAGCCATTCGTCGATTTCATGATGGAAGGCCAGCAGGCTGCCGGTGAGACCGGCGAGGAAAAGGAACAGCGCGGTAGCCAGACCGACATAGCGGTGCAGCAAGACCAGGACGGGGCGCATGGGGGCTCCAGGTAACCAGGGTACGGCCGGCGACGCCGGCGAATGCCCGGCGCGTACGTTGCGCGCCGGGCTGCTTGGCCGGTACCGCGGCGCTGGCGCCGGGGCCCGGGTGGACGGTCAGAACTGGTAGTTCACCGTCGCGGTCACGTTGCGCTTCTCGCCGAAGTAGCAGAAGTCCAGGCTGTAGCAGGACGCCACGTAGTCCTTGTCCAGCAGGTTGTTGGCATTGAGGCTGACGTCCAGGCCTTTCAGGCCGAGCTTGCCGAGGTCGTAGCCGATCCGCGCGTCGACCAGGGTGTAGTCCGGCACCCGCAAGGTGTTTTCCTTGTCCGCCCAGGTCTCGCCGACGTAGCGCGCGCCGCCGCCGATGCTCAGACCGCTGAGCGGGCCGGCGTCGAAGGCATAGTCGGCCCACAGCGAAGCCATGTGCTTGGGCGCCTGGTTCGGCGTATGGCCCTGGTTGCCGTCCAGCGACTTGGTGTAGGTGATGTCGGTGTAGGTGTAGCTGCCGAGCAGCTTCAGGTTGTCGCTGAGCTGGGTATGGGCCTCCAGTTCGAGCCCCTGGGAGCGCACTTCGCCGACCGAGGTGTAGAAGTTGTCCTGGGGCTCCTTGGAGGCGACGTTTTCCTGGGTGATATGGAACAGCGAGGCGGTGTAGAAGCTGTTGCTGCCCGGCGCCTGGAACTTCAGGCCGAGTTCCCACTGCTTGCCCTCGGTGGGCGCCAGGGGCGTGCCGGAGGCGTCTGAATAGGCGTTCGGGTTGAACGACTCGGAGTAGCTGACGTAGGGCGCCAGGCCGTTGTCGAACAGGTACAGCGCGCCGATCCGCCCGGTGAATTTCTCCCAGTCGTCGTCGGCCTTGCTGCCGGTGCTGCGGTTCTTGTCGGTGACGCTGACCCAGTCCTGGCGCAGGCCGAGCGAGAAGCGCCACTGGTCGATGTCGATCAGGTCCTGGAGGTAGACGCCGGTCTGCTCCAGGCGGCGGGTGTGGTTGTCGTCCGGGAAATAGCTGATGGCGTCGTCGCCGTAGATCGGGTTGAACGCGTCCAGCGCCGAGGCCGAGCCGGAACGCCAGTCGACCACAGTGCGCCGGCGCTGATAGTCGAGGCCGGTGAGCAGGGTGTGGCGCGCCGCGCCGGTGGCGAATTCGGCCTGCAGCATGTTGTCGACGATATACGCCTGCAGGTGCTCGCGGGCGCCGCTGAAGTAGCGGTTCAGCTTGTTCGGCTCGCTGGCGCTCCAGCCGTAGGCGTAGACCTGCGACAGGTCGACGTCGGAGTCCAGGTAGCGGAAGTTCTGCCGCGCCGACCAGACGTCGTCGATGCGGTGCTCCAGCTGGTAGCCGAACATCCGCTGGGTGCGGTCGAAGTCGTCCTTGCTCGGCTCGCCATCGAAGAACTCGCGGGAGATGTGCCGGCCGTTGTGGTGCGACAGGGTGCCGTCGGCCGGTACGCCGCCGTGGTAGCCCCCGTTGGGATCGTGTTGCAGGTAGCCTTGCAGGGTCAGGGTGGTGTCATCGCTGAAGTCGATGGCCAGGGTCGGGGCGATGGCGTAGCGCTCCTCCTTGACGTGATCGAACTGGGTGTCCGAGCCCTTGCCGAGACCGACCAGGCGGTAGGCGATGCGCTTCTCCTCGTCGAGCGGCCCGCTGAAATCGAAGCCCATCTCCTTCTGGCCCATGTTGCCGATGCTGCCGGTGATCTGGCGGTAGTCCTCGTACAACGGCTTCTTGCTGGTCAGCGCCACCAGGCCGCCCGGCAGGCTACGGCCGTAGAGCACCGAGGACGGGCCCTTGAGCACATCGATGCGTTCGAGGAAGTACGGGTCGACCTGCATCGAGCTGAAGGTACCGCTGTCGCCCATGGCCTTGAGGCCGTCGAGGTAGATGTTGTCCACGCTGTTGTCGGCGAAGCCGCGCATCACCACGTAGTCGTAGCGGTTGGAGGCGCCGACCTGGCCGGTGAAGATGCCGGGGGTATAGCGCATCGCCTGCTGCACGGTCTTGGAGGCGGTGTCGTCGATCTGCTCGCGGGTGATCACCGAGACGGTCTGGCTGGTTTCCAGCAGCGGCTTGCTGGTCTTGGTGGCGATCTGGCTATGGGTGGCCAGGTAGCCATCGGTGCTGCCCAGGTTGTTGCCGAGGGCGAAGACTTCCACCGCCTGCATGTTCAGCACGTCGCCGTCCTTTGCCGGCGCCTCGCGCAAGACGAAGCTGCCGTCGCCCTGGTCTTCCGCTTCCAGCGGGGTGTCGGCGAGCAGCCGGGCCAGGCCCTGCTGCACGGTGAAACTGCCGCGCAACCCCTGGGAGCTGTAGCCACCGGTCTGCGCCGGAGTGGCCGAGAGGGTGATGCCGGCTTCGCGGGCGAAGCGGTTGAGCACGTCACCCAACTGTCCGGCGGGGATCGCATAGGGCCGCGCCTGTTCCGCCGCCGCTTCGGCGGCCGAGGCGCAGAGCGGCTCCGCGCCGGCCGCCATGGCCAGCGACAGCAGGGCCGCGCGCACCGAACGGCTCAGGCGCGAGGCGCGGGGGAAATCGAGGGACGACGGGGCATTGCGGAGGACGACGGCGGTGGCGGTCATGAACGGGATCCGTTGGAGTCGTTGAAGGGTGTTCAATCGATAAAGCCGGACCAGTCGCGGAAAGCCGACAAAAATAATGAAAATAATTTTCAGTGCGTTTCGCTCCGGGCGGAAGCAAGCGTCCACGCGGCCGCCGGCGCGACTCAGGCGGCGACCACCCTCACCCACCAGCGGGTATGCCGCTGCAGGCGCACCGGCAGGGTCCGCGCGAGCACCTGCAACAGCTTGTCGGTGTCGTCCAGGCGGTAGACCCCGGACAGGCGCAGGTCGGCGACCTCCGCGGCGCAGCCGAGGTAGCCGTTGCGGTAGCGGCTGACCTCGGCGAGGAAGTCGGCCAGGCGCATGTCGCGGGTGACGATCAGGCCATCGGCCCAGGCCACGGCGTCCATCTGCGGCCGTTCGAGGCGCCGCACGCCGTCGGCGGCGATCCGATAGCTCTGCCCCGCCTCGGCCACCGGAGCCTGCAGCGGACGCGCGCCGAAGGCATCGATGCGCACCGAACCCTCGCTGACGCTGAGACAGGTGGCGGCATCTTGCAGGCGTACGTTGAAACGGGTGCCGAGGGCCTCGAACAGCCCTTGCGCGGTACGT
>NZ_SCND01000390.1:0-5397 GCF_005503585.1 Pseudomonas sp. 2VD | reverse complement strand
GTACCTGATCAAGCGCAAGGAAGTCCGCGGGCCGCGCGGCGCCATTCCGCACCAGACCGCGATCCTCCAGGCCGTCGTTGAGCTGGTTCTCGAACTCGGCGGCGAATTCGCTGCGGGCTCCGGCGTAGTAGTCGTCGGCGCTCATCAGCGAAGCGGTGGCCTGGAGGGTTTCCTTGATCGCCGGCACCAGTGCGGTGCGGATGAAATTGTCCGGGTTGCGGTATTCCTGGGCCATCTTCAGGAACGGCTCGCCGCCGGGCAGGCGAAAGCGCGCGGAAGATTCGACCTTGGCGTCGACGTTGCCGAGAAACACGATCGGGAAAGCCTCGATGGTGGCGCCGAGGCCGTCGTTGTCCGGATTGGTGTCGTTATCGTCCATGACCAGCACGGACTGCACGCTGATGGCCTTCTTCCAGGTGGTGGCGCGACCGAACCACTTGGTCGCGTAGCCGACGTCATCGACGATCTTCTCGTCGCCGAAGATGGTCCTTACATGGGTCATGAAGCCGGCTTCGTTATAGAAGAACACGCCGTTGAACAGGCCGAAGCCGAGGGCGAGCACGCCGAGGGGGGCGGCGACGAACTTGATGAGGTTTCCCTTCGAGATGATCACGATCATTCCTTGATGCGGGGTGGGGGAGCGCGATCCTGCTGAAAGGTGGCCCGCAACGTCAAGATGGACGGCGGAAAAAATGCGAATCGCATAATGTTTCGCTGAAAGGCCCGCATGGCGGGCCTGGGTGGGTCAGAGCGGGAAGGGCGCCTGGCGATGGCCGTTGGCGTCGACCTCCAGGGCCCAGCCCTGGTGGTCCCAGTCGCCGAGCACGATGCGCCGGGCGGGCTGGCCGTCGATGTCCAGCGGGTGTTCGGCCGGCCGATGAGTGTGGCCGTGGATCAGGGTACGCACGCCATGCCTGCGCATGACTCGGGGCACTTCTTCGGGTGTGACATCGATGATGTCGACGGCTTTCATGCGGGTCTGCGCGCGGCTTTCCTTGCGCAGCTTGCGTGCCAGCTTGTGCCGGGTGGCCAGCGGCAGGTGGCGCAGTACCCAGAGCGTGAGCGGGTTGCGCAGCCAGCGGCGCAGGCGCATGTAGGCCTCGTCGCGGGTGCACAGGCTGTCCCCGTGCATCAGCAATACCGGCTCGCCGTACAGGTCGATCACGCTCGGGTCGGGCAGCAGCGTGCATCCGGCCTCGCGGCAGAACGCCTTGCCGATGAGGAAGTCGCGATTGCCGTGCATCAGGTAGATGCGCGTACCGCCGTCGGCCACCTGGCGCAGGGACTGGGCGATGGAGCGCTGGAAGGCGTCCATGCCGTCGTCGCCGATCCAGGCTTCGAAGAAGTCGCCGAGGATGTACAGGGCCTCGGCCCGGCGGGCGCGCTCATCGAGGAAAGACAGAAACGCCCGGGTGATGTCCGGGCGTTCCGCTTCGAGATGCAGGTCCGAGATGAACAGGACGCTCATCGCTTCATTCTTCGACGATTTCGGCCTTCTCGATGATCACGTCCTCGGCCGGCACGTCCTGGTGGCCGCTGCGCATGGTGGTGGCCACGCCCTTGATCTTGTTGACCACGTCCATGCCCTCGACCACTTCGCCGAAGACGGCATAGCCCCAGCCCTGGGTGGTGGGGGCGGTGTGGTTGAGGAAATCGTTGTCGGCGACGTTGATGAAGAACTGCGCGCTGGCCGAATGGGGGTCCATGGTACGAGCCATGGCGATGCTGCCGACCTTGTTGGTCAGGCCGTTGTTGGCTTCGTTCTTGATCGGCGCGCGAGTGGGCTTCTGCTTCATGCCCGGCTCGAAACCGCCGCCCTGGATCATGAAGTTGTTGATCACGCGGTGGAAGACGGTGTTGTCGTAGTGGCCACTTTTCACGTACTCCTTGAAGTTCGCCGCGGTTTCCGGGGCTTTCTCTTCATCGAGCTTCAGGGTGATGACGCCATGGTTGGTATGCAGCTTGATCATGTGGGTAATCCGCTTTGTCGTGAAAATCGAAGGCCTGTCAGGGGGTTGACAGCTTCGGCTATGATAAGCGCTTTGATTTGCCCGGCCTACCCTGGTCGGGCGAGAGCATGACCAAGGATCCCATGAGCAAGCCAGAGACCACCGCCGCCCCGAACTTCCTGCGCCAGATCGTTCAAGCCGACCTGGATGCCGGCAAGCACGCGAAGATCGTCACCCGTTTCCCCCCGGAGCCCAACGGTTACCTGCACATCGGCCACGCCAAGTCGATCTGCCTGAACTTCGGCCTGGCCCAGGAATTCGCTGGCGATTGCCATCTGCGCTTCGATGACACCAACCCGGCCAAGGAAGACCAGGAGTACATCGATGCCATCGAGGCCGACATCAAGTGGCTGGGCTTCCAGTGGTCCGGCGAGGTCTGCTATGCCTCCAACTATTTCGACCAGCTGCATGCCTGGGCCATCGAGCTGATCAAGGCCGGCAAGGCGTTCGTCTGCGACCTCGGTCCCGAGGAAATGCGCGAATACCGCGGTACCCTCACCGAGCCGGGCCGCAACAGCCCTTACCGTGACCGTTCGGTGGAGGAGAACCTCGACCTGTTCGCCCGCATGAAGGCCGGTGAGTTCCCCGACGGCGCCCGTTCGCTGCGGGCGAAGATCGACATGGGTTCGCCGAACATGAACCTGCGCGACCCGATCCTGTACCGCATCCGCCATGCGCATCACCACCAGACCGGCGACAAGTGGTGCATCTACCCGAGCTACGACTTCACCCACGGTCAGTCGGACGCCATCGAGGGCATCACCCATTCGATCTGCACCCTGGAATTCGAAGACCATCGTCCGCTCTACGAGTGGTTCCTGGCCAACCTGCCGGTACCTGCGCAACCGCGCCAGTACGAATTCTCCCGGCTCAACCTGAACTACACCGTGACCAGCAAGCGCAAGCTCAAGCAACTGGTCGACGAAGGCCATGTCAGCGGCTGGGACGATCCGCGCATGTCGACCCTGTCCGGCTATCGCCGCCGCGGCTACACCCCGGAGTCGATCCGCAACTTCTGCGAGATGATCGGGGTGAACCGCGCCAGCGGCGTGGTCGACATCGGCATGCTCGAGTTCAGCATACGCGACCACCTGGACGCCACCGCGCCGCGTGCCATGTGCGTGCTACAACCGCTCAAGGTGGTGATCACCAACTACCCCGAAGGGCAGGTGGAGAACCTCGAGTTGCCGCGTCATCCGAAGGAAGACATGGGGGTGCGCGTACTGCCGTTCGGTCGCGAGCTGTTCATCGATGCCGGTGACTTCGAGGAAGTCCCGCCGGCCGGCTACAAGCGCCTGATCCCCGGTGGCGAGGTGCGTCTGCGCGGCAGCTACGTGATCCGTGCCGACGAAGCGATCAAGGATGCCGACGGCAATATCGTCGAACTGCGCTGCAGCTACGATCCGGACACCCTGGGCAAGAACCCGGAAGGCCGCAAGGTCAAGGGCGTGATCCACTGGGTGCCGGCCGAGGGCAGCGTCGAGTGCGAAGTGCGCCTGTACGATCGGCTGTTCCGCTCGGCCAATCCGGAGAAGGCGGAAGAGGGCGGCAGCTTCCTCGACAACATCAACGCCGACTCCCTGCAGGTACTGACCGGCTGTCGCGCCGAGCCGTCGCTGGGCCAGGCGAACCCGGAGGATCGCTTCCAGTTCGAGCGCGAAGGCTATTTCGTCGCCGACCTGAAGGACTCCAGGCCGGGCAAGCCGGTGTTCAACCGTACCGTCACCCTGCGTGACTCCTGGGGACAGGGCTGAGGAAAGACCGTGCTGCAGATCTACAACACGCTGAGCAAGACCAAAGAAGTCTTCACGCCGCTGGTCGGCAACCAGGTGCGCATGTACGTGTGCGGCATGACCGTGTACGACTACTGCCATCTGGGCCACGGCCGCAGCATGGTGGCGTTCGACGTGATCACCCGCTGGTTGCGCCACCGTGGCTACGACCTGACGTACGTGCGCAACATCACCGATATCGATGACAAGATCATCAATCGCGCCAACGAGAACGGCGAACCGTTCGATGTGCTGACCGAGCGCATGATCGCGGCGATGCACGAGGACGAGGCCCGGCTGAACATCCTCAAGCCGGACCAGGAGCCGCGCGCCACCGATCACATCGCCGGCATGCACGCGATGATCCAGACCCTGATCGACAAGGGCTATGCCTACGCGCCGGGCAACGGTGACGTGTACTACCGGGTCGGCAAGTTCGCTGGCTACGGCAAGTTGTCGCGGCGGCGGGTCGAGGACCTGCGCATCGGTGCGCGGATCGAGCCGGGCGAAGCGAAGGAGGATCCGCTCGATTTCGTGCTCTGGAAGGGCGCCAAGCCGGGCGAGCCGAGCTGGTCGTCGCCCTGGGGCGAGGGGCGCCCGGGCTGGCACATCGAGTGCTCGGTGATGTCCACCTGCTGCCTGGGCGATTCCTTCGACATCCATGGCGGTGGCAACGACTTGGAGTTCCCTCACCACGAGAACGAGATCGCCCAGAGCGAGGCCGCGACCGGCAAGCCCTACGCCAAGTCCTGGCTGCACTGCGGGATGATCACCATCAACGGCGAGAAGATGTCCAAGTCGCTGGGCAATTTCTTCACCATCCGCGAAGTGCTGGAGAAATATCACCCCGAAGTGGTGCGTTACCTGCTGATCGCCAGCCATTACCGCAGTCCGATCAACTACTCGGAGGAGAACCTGCGCGAGGCCAAGGCGGCCCTGGACCGTTTCTACAACGCGCTCAAGGGGCTGCCCGAGGCGGCGCCGGCGGAAGCGGCGGAGTATGTCGAGCGCTTCGCCGCGGCGATGGACGACGACTTCAATACCGCGGGTGCCTGCTCGGTGCTGTTCGAGCTGGCGCGGGAGGTCAATCGTCTGCGCGAAAGCGACCTGTCGGCGGCGGCTGCGCTGGCCGCGCGCCTGAAGCAGTTGGCTGGCCTGCTGGGGGTGCTGCAGCTGGAGCCGGAAGCCTTCCTGCAGGCGGGCGCCGAGGGCAAGGTCGATGCGGCCGAGGTCGAGGCGCTGATCCAGGCGCGCCTGGAGGCGCGGGCGGCGAAGAACTGGGCGGA
The DNA here is from genome assembly GCF_005503585.1 of Pseudomonas sp. 2VD. Lineage (NCBI taxonomy): Bacteria > Pseudomonadati > Pseudomonadota > Gammaproteobacteria > Pseudomonadales > Pseudomonadaceae > Pseudomonas > Pseudomonas sp. 2VD. The sequence goes on along the minus strand of NZ_SCND01000390.1, from coordinate 330 downwards.
GTCCGACCGGATTCGCGACCAGCTCACCGCCATGGGCGTGGTGCTGGAGGATGGCAAGGGCGGCACTACCTGGCGCCTGGCCGACTGAACCCGCAGCGATAAATGAAAAGCCCCGCGTTCGCGGGGCTTTTCATTACCGGCGACCTCAGTCGTGCAGGTGTTCGGCGGCGTGCAGGGTATTTTCCAGCAGGCAGGCGCGGGTCATCGGCCCGACGCCGCCCGGCACCGGGGTGATCCAGCTGGCGCGTTGCGCCGCCACCTCGTATTCCACGTCGCCGACCAGGCGGCCGTCGGCCTGGCGGTTGATGCCGACGTCGATGACGATGGCGC
>NZ_SCND01000038.1:0-27160 GCF_005503585.1 Pseudomonas sp. 2VD | reverse complement strand
GATGGTGGCGGTCATCAGCGACTCCAGAAGGCCGACCACCGCCAGGGCGGCGGAGTAGGGCAGGACGATCAGCAGGGTGTCGAGGTTCAGCGGCACGTCCGGCCAGAGGAACAGCGGCAGGCTGTCGGGCAACTGTCCCATGTCGCCGACGGTGCGGATGTCCAGGCCCAGGTAGATGGATATGCCGGTGAGGACCAGGATGCATACCAGCGGAGAGGGCAGCAGCCGGCCGATCCGGGGCAGGTGCGGGAAGCCGTAGACGATCGCCAGGCCCGCGGCGGTCATCGCGTAGACCGGCCAGCCGACATCGGTGAGTTCGGGTAGCTGGGCCATGAAGATGAGGATCGCCAGGGCATTGACGAAACCGGTCACCACCGAGCGCGAGACGAAGCGCATCAGCGAGCCCAGGCGCAGGTAGCCGGCGAGTATCTGCAGCACGCCGCAGAGCAGGGTCGCCGCCAGCAGGTATTGCAGGCCGTGGTCCTTCACCAGGTTGACCATCAGCAGCGCCATGGCGCCGGTAGCGGCGGAGATCATTCCCGGACGGCCGCCGGCGAAGGCGATCACCACCGCCATGCTGAAGGAGGCGTACAGGCCGATCTTCGGGTCGACCCCGGCGATGATGGAGAAGGCGATGGCCTCGGGGATCAGCGCCAGGGCGACGACCAGGCCGGCGAGCAGGTCGCCGCGAATATTGGAGAACCAGTTCTGTTTCAGCGTCTGTAGCATCGGGATATCCAGGGACGAGGCGCGGCCCGTGCCGTCGGTCGACGGTGCGGGCCGTGGGATGGCATTGAAAAAACAAGGGATGACGACAGGCGTTCAGGCGAACGAACGCTGGCCGCGGTCGCTCGGACCGTTGCCGGAAGGAGCAGGCATGGCTATGGCGGAGTGGGCAGCCAGGTCATCGGGGAGTGCGGGTGGTCGCTTGCGGGGAGCGGCAGCATAGCCGATTCGATAGGCCCGACCAAGCTCTACTCCGGACATTCCCTGGGGGCGCAATCGGTGGCGCTGAATCAAACAGGCGAAACGGTTCTAAGCTATCGAGGGTTCGTCCTCGCATGGAGAGAACATCATCATGTTCAACACTCGTTCTGTGCTCGCGCTGGTCGTGAGCCTGTCTCTGCTCGGCGGTACGCCTGCCGTCCTGGCCGACCCGGGCAATGGCAAGGGTAACCCGCACGGTAACCAGATGGACGGCGGAAAGGGTAACAAGGGCAACAAAGGCAACCAGGGTGGCCACGACAACCATGGCGGCCCCGGCAACAAGGGCGGCGGCGCCGGCCAGAAGGGCAACGGCGGCGGCAACTGGGACTCGGGACCGCGTATCGACGTCGGCGGGGTACGGGTGATCCTCGGCGACAACCGCGGCTACTGGAACCCGGGGCCGGCCCTGCCGCCCGGCATCCAGAAGAACCTGGTGCGCGGCAAGCCACTGCCGCCCGGCATCGCCAAGAAACTCGACGGCCGCCTGCTAGGCCGGCTGCCGCACTACGACGGCTACGAGTGGATGCAGGCCGGCACCGACCTGCTGCTGGTGGCGGTGGCGACCGGGCTGATCTACGAAGTGCTGGACAACGCTCTCGACTGAGCGGGCCAGGGCGGGTAGCGCCATAGGCGCTATCCGCCAGGCCCCGTTGGAGTGGCGGATAACCGTGTTGCGCTTGTCCGCCCTACCTCGTGGAAGTCCTTTTCTTACCCCAGGTCAGGCCCGCAGGCGTTGCAGGGCATCGCCCAGTTGCGCGGAGAGGTTGTGGAGATCACGGCTGGCGGCTTCGGTCTGCTCCACCTGTTCCTGGTTGCTGGAGGCGATCGAGGCGATTTCCGTGAGGTTGCGGGAAATGTCCTCGGCCACGGCGGTCTGTTCCTCGGCGGCGGTAGCGATCTGGCGGTTCATGTCGCGGATCGATTCGACCGAGGCGGTGATCTGGCGCAGCATGGCGCCGGCGTTGGCAACCTGCTCGGCACCGGCCTCGCTGCGCGACTGCCCGCTTTCGATGGCGCGCGCGGCATTCACCGCGCCGTTCTGCACGGTATCGATGATCTGGTGGATCTCGGCGATGGACTCGGCGGTGCGCTGCGCCAGGGTGCGGACCTCGTCGGCGACCACCGCGAAGCCACGGCCGGCATCGCCGGCGCGGGCGGCTTCGATGGCCGCGTTGAGGGCGAGCAGGTTGGTCTGCTCGGCAATGCCGCGGATCACGTCGAGGACCTTGCCGATCCTGCCGCTATCGCTTTCCAATTGGCGGATGACCTCCACCGTATGGTCGATCTCCTTGCGCATCTCGCCGATGCTGCGAATCGTTTCTTCCATCACGTCTTCGCCGCGCTGGGCGGAATCGTCCGCCTCGTCGGCGGCTTTGGCCGCGTCGCCGGCGTAGCGCGCCACTTCCTGGGCGGTGGCGGACATTTCCTGCATCGCCGTGGCGACCTGGTCGGTGCGGCTGAACTGCTCGCGGGTACCGGCCGCCATCAGGCTGGCGATCGCGTTCAGCGAGCCGCTGGCGCTGTCTAGGTCGCGGGTACTGCGCCGCAGCCGCTCGAAGATGTCCACCAGGAAGTCGCGCAGCGTGTTGGCGGCCAGGGCCAGCTTGCCGAGTTCGTCCTTGCGCCGGATCTCGATGCGCTCGCCGAAGTCGCCATGGCTGAGCTGGGCGATGTGCTCGATCAGGCGTTGCACCGGACGTACCAGGTTGCGATTGACCAGCCACAGGCTGAGCAGGGCGACGGCCAGACTGGCGCCGATCAGCACCAGGCTGCCGAGCAGCATGGTGCGCCGGGCCTCCGCGCTGATGGCGGCGGAACGGAGATCACTGGCCTGGTGCAGTTCGTCACGCAAGGCCTGCATCTGCGCGGTGGTGGCGCGGTCGATGCCGGTCACCGCCTGGTCGCCGGCGATAGGGTCGGCGCCCGCCTCGAGGAACCGTTGCCTGCCTTGTCGGTAAGCCGTACCGAGTCGCCGGTGCTCTTCGCGCAGGCGCTCGACACGATCCTTCAACTCGCCTTCGGCCACGCTGCCCAGGCGCCCGAGGATGTCCTGCACCGCTCCTTCCTGGGCCTCGAACTGGCTCCAGTATTTCGTCTGGGCCTCTGCCTGGCGTCCGCGCAGCAGGACGTTCTTCCATTCCTGGACCTGGCCGCGGAATTGCAGGTTGGCCTCGTCGATCAGTTGCGCCGCCCGCACGGGGCCGCCGAGCAGCTCGCGGTAGGCGCGTACGTCGCCGGTCAGCGAGCCGAAGCAGGCCAGGGCTATGAGTAGCAGCGCCGCCAGGCTGCCGCCGAGCAGGACAAGGATTTGCGCACGTAGGGATTGTTGCAGCATGGAACGCCTCGATGGATTGCCAGGTTGGACCGGCACGCAGGCTGCGACGAGGCAGCCGAGGACGTCCCTGTGGCCCGGCGAGGCGGGCATGGCGCGTGTTCCGGCTCGCAGAGTATCGACAGCGGATCTGACAACTTGAGGACGACGCAGGGGCCGGGCCAGAGCCGACGAAGGGAAATAGCTGGCATGGATGTTCTGCGGGGCTTCGGTTAATCTCTGTGACGAATGTCACATTGTGCCAGTCGAAGGATCTGACTCATGGATGTCCCTCCCACCGTTCAGGATGAACAGGCCGTTTCCCGCCAGTTGCACTCGTTGAGTGTGCGCAATCTCGCTCACCTGGCTGCCGCCCTGACCCAGCTCGGCTTCGAGCTGTCGCGCAGCTCCGACCCTGGCACCCGCCAGGCGGCCAATGCCTTCATCGGCCAATTGGCCAATATCAACCAGGACATCGATCGACAGATCGAGCTGCTCGGCGCGCTGGACGCCGACAGCGTGGGGTTTCGCCTGCTGGACGAGGTGCAATACCCGGATGCGCCCGAATGAGCCGACGCCAGGAGCACGCAAAGAGTGGAGGGGGTGTGCGGGCCGAGAGCGGCAGTCTCCCGGCGTGGCGCTGATCAGTCTTCCTGGCGCAGGTCGCTGAGCATCTGCTCCCAGTACTGGTTGGCCTTGCGGTTGAGATCGAAGGCGGCTTGACGCAACTGGTCGTACTCGGCGCCGCTGTAGCCGCTTTCGCGCAGCTTCTGGCGAGCGGCGTCGGCTTCTTCGCGCAGACGGTTGTAGGTCGCCTGGTCGTCCGCCCAGGTCCTACCTGTGCGCCGGGTGTACTTGTCCTGGGGTTCAGCCATGGGTTCTCCTTGCGGGCCGGATGGGACTTGGAAAAACGCTGCGCTGAACAGACTTTTTCCAATGGCAAAAATTCAAAAAAACTGACGGATTGCGCGACTTCGCTATTGGTACCGATGTCCCATACCTGTACGCCAGCCGATGAAATTTGTGCGTTCCTCGCCAAGTCGGCTAGCTTGTTCAGGCTTGCGCCTTGGCGCTCGCCGTCTCTCCGGTAAGCTGGGAACCTTGTCGCCATGGGCTCGGAGACTGCGCGGACGGCGCCATGGCGACAGGTTCGACCTTTCCCTCCGATGGGTTTTGCGAGTAAGGAAATGCTATGAGAAGCAAGGCGTCCGGCTTGGCGCTGGTGGTAGTGGCGGGGCTTGTGGCGGGTTGCGCCAGCAGTGGCTATCAGCCCGAGGTCGACTGGCCGGCCGGCTGGCAGGTGATCACCGAGAGCATCCCACCCGAGGCCAGCGACGTGGAGCAACTGGGCTCCCGGCAACTGGCGACCAAGCTCGGGCCGGGAGGTGAGAAGGAAGCCAGCATCGAGTTGCTCAGCCTGAAGATGATGGAAGAGGAGTCGGTGGAGATCGACGGCCAGTTCCAGAGTGTCTTCGATGTCGTCCAATCGGGCTACCGCAAGGCCGGGCTGGGCTCGCGCTGCACCACACCGATCCGCTCGAACCTCGGCGGCCTGGCATCGCTGGAGACCCACTGCCGGATCAGCCAGGGCAACGAGGTGCTGCTGACCCAGATCGTGGCGATGGCCCTGGGACAGCGCGCGATGTACTCCCTGGTATATACCGCCAGTCCGGCCAACAGCGTGGTCTACCGGCAGAGCTACCTGCGCACCCGGGCCAGCCTGGTCCTGCGCTGAAGGGCCAGCCGCTCGACGCCTGGACGCGACCGGCGTCGCTCAGGCTTCCTCGGGCGGCGCCTCGACGCTGAGATAGCGATGGGCGCCGCAACGCCGGCAACGTTGGCGCAGCATCAGGTCGGGGCCTACCGTGACCAGGCTACCTTCGTCCCAGCGGCAACCTCGCAAGAAACAACGCAAGCGCATGACTCCTCCCCGCGGGGCGGCTCGCCCCGTCCACGAAACAGGCAGTGGTGGTGTGGTTCACTCCGGCTTGTTCTTGTCTGGAGGTGGGAAAAGCCTGCGGCGAAGCGTCTAGAATGGGCAACCTAAATTCGCCGGTTCATTCCGCGGCGGGATTCATCACCCAACTGGCGGCGGTGACTTGCGGTGCCAGGCACAGCTCGCCGACCATCTGTTCCACCAGCGAATCCTCCTTGTGCAGGGTGAACACCACGGCGTTCACTTCTACGTTGCCGCTGCCTTTCAGCGCGTGGCTTTCCAAGCTCTGCAGGTTCAGGCGGTTGTCGCCCATGCGTTGCAGCAACTGCATGCGCACCAGCGCTTCGTTGCGCGCCTCGCAGGACACGCTGATCTGGTAGAAGCGCTCCTGCTCGGCCTCGCCCGAGGTGTGGCGGTCCACCACCCGGCCGAGAGCGGGCAGGAACAGGTTGGCGATGACGATCAGCGCGGTCGTCATGCAGGCCGCCAGGATGAAACCGCTGCCGGCCAGTACGCCGATCGCGCCGGTGCTCCAGATGCTCGCCGCAGTGCTCAGGCCGCGTACGCTGAGGCCGTCGCGCATGATCACGCCGGCGCCGAGAAAACCGATGCCGCTGACTACCTGGGCCGCCATGCGGGTCACGCTGACCTCGTTGTCGAGCAACAGCGGCAGGATCGAGAAGCTGGCCGCACCGAGTGCGACCATCGCGTGGGTGGCCATGCCGGAAGAGCGCTGTCGCCATTGTCGCTCGAGACCGACCAGCGCACCGAGACCGAGGGCCGTCACCAGGCCGATGGCGATTTCCGGGGTCATGCTGTGCTCCTGTGAAAAACCGCCCATTCTACGCCGTTCCGTTGGGCCGCGCCGGGGCCGACGGCCCTGGGCGGATAAGCCTCTTGCGTTTACCTTTACGTTAACGTAAACATGCTCTTCGACTTCACCGACACCGCTCGCCGGTGTCCGTCGTAGCGCCCTGGCGGCGCAGGACGACGGTTCAGCGACATTCCCAGAACAACCACAACAAGGGAAAGCCATGAATCAGCCGAGCTATACCTCGGGTCGCCAGGATGTCGCCTTGCTGGCGACCACCGTCGGCGACGCCTTCGATGCCACCGTCGCGCATCATGCCGAGCGCGAGGCGCTGGTGGTGCGGCATCAACGCCTGCGCTACAGCTGGCGGCAACTGGCGGAGCGGGTCGATACCTACGCCCGCGCCTTCATCGCCCTGGGCCTGCGCCCCGGCGAGCGTCTCGGGATCTGGGCGCCGAACTGCGCCGAATGGTGCATTACCCAGTTCGCCAGCGCCAAGGTCGGTGCGGTCCTGGTGAACATCAACCCGGCATACCGCAGCAGCGAGCTGGAGTACGCCCTCAAGCAGTCCGGTTGCAGCTGGCTGATCTGCGCCGACGCCTTCAAGACCAGCGACTACCACGCGATGCTCGGCGACCTGCTGCCGGAGCTGGCGCGGGCACGTCCGGGCGAACTGGCCAGCGAGCGCCTGCCGGAGCTGCGCGGCGTGATCAGCCTGGCCGAGCGGGCGCCGGCGGGCTTCCTGCACTGGCAGGGCCTGCCGGGGCTAGCCGCCGCGGTAGGCGCCGAGGAACTGCGCCAGCGCCAGGCCTCGCTACAGTTCGACGAGCCGATCAACATCCAGTACACCTCCGGTACCACCGGCTTCCCCAAGGGCGCCACCCTCAGCCACTACAACATCCTCAACAACGGCTACATGGTCGGCGAAAGCCTCGGACTCGGCGCGGAAGACCGCCTGGTGATCCCGGTGCCGCTGTATCACTGCTTCGGCATGGTGATGGGCAACCTCGGCTGCGTCACCCACGGCTCGACCATGATCTACCCGGCGCCCAGCTTCGACGCCGAGGCGACCCTGCTGGCCGTGGCCGAGGAGCGCGCCACCGCGCTGTACGGGGTACCGACCATGTTCATCGCCGAGCTGGATCATCCGCGCCGCCGCGAATTCGACCTTTCCAGCCTGCGCACCGGAATCATGGCCGGCGCCACCTGCCCGATCGAGGTGATGCGGCGGGTCATTGGCGACATGCACATGGCCGAGGTGCAGATCGCCTACGGCATGACCGAGACCAGCCCGGTGTCGCTGCAGACCGGTCCGGACGATGGCCTGGAACTGCGCGTGACCACTGTCGGACGCACCCAGCCGAGGCTGGAGAGCAAGATCGTCGACCAGACGGGCAGGGTGGTGCCGCGCGGCGAGATCGGCGAGCTGTGCACCCGCGGCTACAGCGTGATGCTCGGCTACTGGAACGACCCCCAGGCCACCGCCGAGGCCATCGACCCGGCGCGCTGGATGCACACCGGCGACCTGGCGGTGATGGACGACGACGGCTACGTGCGGATCGTCGGGCGCAGCAAGGACATGATCATCCGCGGCGGCGAGAACATCTATCCGCGCGAACTGGAGGAGTTCTTCTTCACTCACCCGGCGGTGGCCGACGTGCAGGTGATCGGCATCCCCGACGAGCGCTATGGCGAGGAAATCGTCGCCTGGATCAAGCTGCATCCGGGCCACCACGCCGATGACGAGCAGTTGCGGACGTTCTGCAAGGCGCGCATCGCTCACTTCAAGATCCCGCGCCACTTCAGGTTCGTCGACGAGTTCCCGATGACCGTTACCGGCAAGATCCAGAAGTTCCGCATGCGCGAGATCAGCATCGAAGAGATTCGCCTACTCGCGCTGCGCGAGGGGCGCGATTGAGAGGATGGAGCCGCGCCCCGCTCCTGCGCTAAGGTGGCGGGCGGCGCGCAGCGAGGCGAGAGGGACGGGTGAAGAACGACGGCGAGACTCAGGCGAGCACCAAGGGCACCATCTCGGTGCGCCTGGTCGGCGAGGCGCTGGTGGAGTGGCGCCGGCAGGGCGGCGAGGAGGGGGAGGTCCTCCAGGCCGCCGGTATCGATCCGCAGTTGCTCGGCAAACCCTACGCGCGGGTCACCTCGCACGCCTATTCGCGGCTCTGGCTGGATCTGGCTCGGCGCATGGACGACGAGTTCTTCGGCATGGACGCGCGGCGCCTGAAGAGTGGCAGCTTCGCTTTCATGAGCCGCTGCGCGATCCACGAGCAGACCCTGGAACCGGCGCTGACCGGCATCCTGCGATTCCTCTGCCTGCAGTTCGACGACTTCCAGCCGCGCCTGCAGCGCCGCGGCGGCCTGGCGGAAATCGTCCTCGACGAGGCGCCGGGCCGGTACGGGCGAGCGCTGTCCTACTTCACCCTATGGATGATCACCCATGGCCTGGCCTGCTGGCTGGTCGGCCGGCGCATCCCGATCCTGGCCATCGACCTGCGCTGTCCGCAGCCGGACTACATCGAGGACTACCGGGTGATGTTCAGCGACAACCTGCGTTTCTCCCGTCCCCTCAGCCGCCTGCTGTTCAATGCCGACTGCCTGGCCCTGCCGGTCCGCCGCGACAAGCGGGAGCTGCGGCGCTTCCTGCTTGGCGCGCCGGCCAACATCCTGGTCCGCTATCGCGATCCGCAGAGCCTGGCGGCGCGGGTCAAGGCCTACCTGCGCAGCCTGCGGCCGGGACGCTGGCCGGACGCGGACGCGCTCGCCGGGCATTTCTTCATGGCGCCCTCGACCCTGCGCCGCAAGCTGTCCCTGGAAGGGCAGAGCTACCAGGCGCTGAAGGACCAGGTCCGCCGCGACCTGGCCATCGCGCGGCTGGACGCCGGCGCGGCGAATTTCGCCGAACTGGCGCTGGAGCTGGGCTTCGCCGATGGCAGCGCGTTCCACAAGGCGTTCAAGAAGTGGACCGGCTCGACCCCCGGGCAGTACCGGGCGCAGGTCGCGGCGGAAACCGCGTCGGCCGAATCGTCAGGCGTCTTGTCCGAAACGCTCGGCCGTCGATAGGGCGAATGCCGCGCAGCGTCATCCGCGGTATGTCGCGAACGGTTCGGGGGGACAGGCAGCCAGCCCGGATTGTCCAAACCGCTCAGGCAGATTGAAGCCTTTCGACATTGCCCCGCGCCAGCCACGGCGTGAAGATTCCGGCTACTCCATACAAAAACAAGCCGAGGAGTCCTGCAATGCGCGACTACGCCACCACTGCCGCCGGGTTCGACTTGCAGCGGACCGCCGCCGCCACGCTTTCCGGCACGCTCCAGGCGCTCAACGCCTGCGTCGAATGCTGCGACCGGCATGCCCTGCCGGGTCGGATCGCGTTGTTCTGGGAGGGCAAGGATGGCAGTCGCGCCAGCTATACCTTCAGCGAGCTGAAAGCGCTCTCCGGACGTTTCGCCAATTTCCTCCAGGCCCAGGGCGTACGCCCGGGCGATTGCGTCGCCGGCCTGTTGCCGCGCACGCCCGAGCTGCTGGTCACCATCCTCGGCGCCTGGCGCCTGGGCGCGGTGTACCAGCCGCTGTTCACCGCCTTCGGCCCGAAGGCCATCGAACACCGCGTGGCGACCGCCGGCAGCAAGGTGCTGGTCACCGATGCGGCCAACCGCGACAAGCTCGACGAACTCGCCGATCCGCCTCTGGCCGTCACCGTCGGCGGACCGAAGGGGCAGGGCATCCGTCGCGGCGATTTCAGCTTCTGGGCCGAGCTGGAGCGCTATCCGGCCGAATTCGAGCCGGTTCCGCGCAGCGGCGAGGATCCGTTCCTGATGATGTTCACCTCCGGCACCACCGGCCTGGCCAAACCGGTGCCGGTGCCGCTCAAGGCGATCCTCGCCTTCGTCGGCTACCTGCGCGAGGCGGTGGACCTGCGCCCCGAGGACGCCTTCTGGAACCTCGCCGATCCGGGCTGGGCCTACGGCCTCTACTACGCTGTCGCCGGTCCCCTCGCCATGGGCCATCCGACCACCTTCTACGAAGGGCCGTTCAGCGTAGAAAGCACCTGCCGGATCATCCGTGACTACGGCATCACCAACCTCGCCGGATCGCCCACCGCCTATCGCCTGCTGATGGCCGCCGGCGCGGCCGCGGAAACTGCGCTGAAGGGGCGCCTGCGCGCGGTCAGCAGCGCCGGCGAGCCGTTGACGCCGGAGGTGATCCGCTGGTTCGCCGACAGGCTCGGCACCACCATCCACGACCATTACGGGCAGACCGAGCTGGGCATGGTGCTGTGCAACCACCATGCCCTGGCGCATCCGGTGCGGGTCGGCGCCGCCGGATTCGCCTGTCCCGGGCACCGGGTGGTAGTGCTGGACGACGATCTCAACGAACTGCCGCCCGGCCAGCCGGGCATCCTCGCCCTCGACCGGCGGCGTTCGCCGCTGATGTGGTTCCCCGGCTACCAGGGCCTGGAAACCGCAGCCTTCGTCGGCGACTACTACCTGAGCGGCGATACCGTCGAACTCAACGAAGACGGCAGCATCAGCTTCGTCGGCCGCGCCGACGACGTCATTACCACCTCTGGCTACCGGGTCGGCCCGTTCGATGTGGAGAGCGCGCTGATCGAACACCCGGCAGTGATGGAGGCGGCGGTGATCGGCAAGCCCGACCCGGAGCGCACCGAACTGGTCAAGGCCTTCGTCGTGCTCTGCGCCGGCCACCGGCCGACGCCGGAACTGGCGGACGAACTGCAGCGATACGTGCGCCAGCGCCTGTCGGCGCACGCCTACCCGCGGGAGATCGAGTTCCTCGAGGAACTGCCGAAGACCCCCAGCGGCAAGATCCAGCGCTTTCTCCTGCGCAACCAGGAGATCGCCCGGCAACGCGAGGCGGCCCCACGGGCGGCCGCCGCGAACTGATTCAGCAGGAGAAAACGACGTGCGTATCGAAAATCGAGTGTTCCTGGTCACCGGCGGCAGCTCCGGGCTCGGCGCCGCCACCGCGAAGATGCTGGTGGAGCAGGGCGGCAAGGTGGTGCTGGCCGACATCAACGCCGAGGCCGGCGCGGCCAAGGCCGCCGAGCTTGGCGCCCAGGCGCGCTTCGTCAGGGCCGACATCGCCAGCGAGGCCGACGGCCGCCAGGCCGTGGCCACTGCACTGGAGGCCTTCGGCGGCCTCCATGGCCTGGCCAATTGCGCGGGCGTGGCGCCGGCCGAGAAGGTCCTCGGACGCAATGGCATCCATGCCCTGGAGAGTTTCCGCCGGGTCATCGACATCAACCTGGTGGGCAGCTTCAACATGCTGCGCCTGGCCGCCGAGGCCATGTCCCAGGGCCAGCCGGACGAGGGCGGCGAGCGCGGGGTGATCGTCAATACCGCCTCGGTGGCGGCGTTCGACGGGCAGATTGGCCAGGCCGCCTATTCCGCCTCGAAGAGCGGGGTGGTCGGCATGACCCTGCCCATCGCCCGCGAGCTGGCGCGCTTCGGCATCCGAGTGATGACCATCGCCCCGGGCATCTTCGAGACACCGATGATGGCCGGCATGCCCCAGGAGGTGCGCGACTCCCTCGGCGCCAGCGTGCCGTTCCCGCCGCGCCTGGGGCGTCCGGACGAATACGCCGCGCTGGTCCGGCAGATCATCGAGAACAGCATGCTCAACGGCGAAGTGATTCGCCTCGACGGCGCCATCCGCATGGCCGCCCGCTAATACAGGAGGAAGATCCCATGACCCGCGAAGATCCGATCGTCATCGTCAGCGCCGTCCGCACCCCGATGGGCGGCTTCCTCGGCGACTTCAAGGACGTCAACGCCGCTACCCTCGGCGCCGCGGCGGTGCGCGCCGCGGTGGAGCGGGCGCGCCTGCAAGCCGACGAAGTGGACGAGGCCGTGCTCGGCTGCGTGCTCGCCGCCGGCCAGGGCCAGGCGCCGGCGCGCCAGGCGGTGCTTGGCGCCGGGCTGGCGCGCGGCACGCCGTGCTCGACGCTGAACAAGATGTGCGGCTCGGGCATGAAGGCGCTGATGCTCGCCCACGACACGTTGCTCGCCGGCAGCGCCGGGGTCGCGCTGGCCGGGGGCATGGAAAGCATGTCCAACGCGCCCTACCTGCTGGAGCGCGCCCGTAGCGGCTACCGCATGGGCCACGGCAAGGTGCTCGACCACATGTTCCTCGACGGCCTCGAAGACGCCTACGACAAGGGCCGCCTGATGGGCACCTTCGCCGAGGACTGCGCCGAGGCCTACGGCTTCACCCGCGAGGCACAGGACGAGTTCGCCGTGGCCTCGCTGACCCGCGCGCAGCAAGCCATGCGCGACGGGCGCTTCCAGGCCGAGATCGTGCCGCTGACGGTCACCGCCGGCAAGACCGAGCGCCTGGTGGATAGCGACGAGCAGCCGCCGAAGGCCCGGCTGGACAAGATCCCGACCCTGAAGCCGGCGTTCCGCGAAGGCGGCACGGTAACCGCGGCCAACTCCAGTTCGATTTCCGACGGTGCCGCCGCGCTGGTCCTGATGCGCCTTTCCGAGGCCGAGCGACGCGGGCTCGCGCCGTTGGCGGCGATCCGTGGGCATGCTTCGTTCGCCGACGCGCCGAACCTGTTCCCCACCGCGCCGGTCGGTGCGGTGAAGCGCCTGATGCAGCGTACCGGCTGGTCGCTGGGCGAGGTCGACCTGTTCGAGGTCAACGAAGCCTTCGCCGTGGTCGGCATGGCGGCGATGCGCGACCTCGACCTGTCCCACGAACGCCTCAACGTCCACGGCGGCGCCTGTGCGCTGGGCCATCCGATCGGCGCGTCCGGCGCACGGATCGTCGTGACCCTGCTCAACGCCCTGCAGCAGTACGACCTGGAACGCGGCGTGGCGGCGGTCTGCATCGGCGGCGGCGAGGCGACCGCGATCGCCGTCGAGCGCTTGCGCTGATGCAGGCAGTGAAGAAGAGGAACCCGCGATGATTCCCTGCGAAGAAGAGATCCAGATCCGTGACATGGCGCGGCAGTTCGCCCAGGAACGGCTGAAACCGTTCGCCGCCGACTGGGACCGCGAGCACCGTTTTCCGGCCGAGGCGATCCGCGAGATGGCCGACCTCGGCTTCCTCGGCATGCTGGTGCCCGAGGAGTGGGGCGGCGCGCAGACCGGGCACCTGGCCTACGCCATGGCCCTCGAGGAGATCGCCGCTGGCGACGGCGCCTGCTCGACCATCATGAGCGTGCACAACTCGGTCGGCTGCATGCCGATCCACAAGTTCGGCAGCGCCGAGCAGAAGGAGCGCTTCCTCCGTCCGCTGGCCCAGGGTTCGATGCTCGGCGCCTTCGCCCTGACCGAGCCGCAGGCCGGTTCCGACGCGAGCTTCCTGAAGACCCGCGCCCGCCGCGACGGTGACCACTACGTGCTGAACGGTGCCAAGCAGTTCATCACTTCGGGCAGCCACGCGGGGATGGTGATCGTCTTCGCGGTCACCGATCCGGATGCCGGAAAGCGCGGCATCAGCGCGTTCATCGTGCCCACCGACACGCCCGGCTACGAGGTGGTGCGGATCGAGGACAAGCTCGGCCAGCACGCCTCGGACACCTGCCAGCTGGCCTTCAACGACCTGCGTATCCCGGCCGCGCTGCGCCTGGGCGAGGAGGGCGAGGGCTACCGCATCGCCCTGGCCAACCTCGAAGGCGGCCGCATCGGCATCGCCGCCCAGGCGGTCGGCATGGCGCGCGCGGCGTTCGAGGCGGCGCGCGACTACGCCCACGAGCGGGAAACCTTCGGCAAGCCGATCATCGAGCACCAGGCAGTGGCCTTCCGCCTGGCCGACATGGCTACCCGCATCGCCGTGGCGCGGCAGATGGTCCACCACGCCGCCAGCCTGCGCGAAGCCGGCCTGCCGTGCCTGACCGAAGCCTCGATGGCCAAGCTGTTCGCCTCGGAAATGGCCGAGGAAGTCTGCTCCGCGGCGATCCAGACCCTCGGTGGCTACGGCTATCTCAAGGACTTCCCGGTGGAGCGCATCTATCGGGACGTGCGGGTCTGCCAGATCTACGAGGGCACCAGCGACGTGCAGCGCCTGGTGATCGCGCGCAGCCTGTAGCGGCGACTATCCGTCGTTTCCGCAACGGCACCCTCTCCCTTCAGGGAGAGGGCGCGCTGAGGCGCCTCGGAAGCAAACGACTGTGGCCTCGTTCGCCCTACGCCCCTTGGCAGGCGCTCACGCCGGCTGTGCCGCCTTGTTCTCGCGCGCGGTGACCTGCTGGCACAGCTCGATGATCTGTTCGCGCATCCAGCGGTTGGCCGGGTCCTGGTCGGTGCTCTCGTGCCAGTACAGGTGGGTTTCCAGTTTCGGCACGTCGCTCACCGGCAGCACCGCGTAGTGCAGGTCGTGGTGACGGGCGAAGCGTTCCGGCACGGTCATCGCCATGTCGGTCTGCTGGACCACCGTGGAGGCCATCAGGTAGTGCTGCGAGCGCAGCGCGATCTTGCGCTGGATGCCCATCTTGCCCAGCGCCAGGTCGATGTAGCCGAGGCCGCTGCGGCGGCTGGAAATATGGATGTGGGTCAGGCCCAGGTAATCGTCCAGGGCCAGCTTCGGCTTGCCCGCCAGTGGGTGGCCGCGGCGCATGGCGCAGACGTAGCGGTCCTCCATCAGCTTGACGTGGCGCACCTGGGGATCGGTGTTCAGCGGCGCGTCGACGGCGAAGTCGAGGCGGCCGGCGGCGAGTTCCTTGGTGGTTTCGCGGCGCTTGGCGAGGAAGCTCTCGATATGCACGTTCGGCGCCAGGCGGCGCAAGCGCTGGAACAGCGGGGGGAGGATGACCGCCTCGGTGAGGTCGGTCATGCTGATGCGGTAGGTCTTGTTCGCCTGCTGCGGATCGAAGCTGCGGCTCTCCTGCACCGAAACCCGCAGCAACTGCAGCGCGTTGCGCACCGGGCCGATGATGTTCTGCGCCATCGGGGTCGGCACCATGCCCTGGGCGGTGCGCACGAACAGCGGGTCGTTGAAGGTCTCGCGCAGGCGGGAAAGGGCGTTGGATACGGCTGGCTGGGTGATGCCGACGATCTGCCCGGCGCGGGTCAGGTTGGCTTCGGTATAGATCGCATCGAACACGATGAACAGGTTCAGGTCGACTTTGTTCAGGTTCATGGCACTGGCTCCGCGACTTTTCTTGTTATTGGGGGCTTGGATGACCCCCATATGGATCATGAATGTTCATGGACGGAAAAAATAGACTGGGCAAATCTTAAGCCCTGTTCCGGCATCGTTACCAGCGCCTTTGTCCGATGCCTCGCCTGCCAACCCGTCAGAAGGTATCCCCCATGGATTTCGCCTATTCCCCCAAGGTCCAGGAGCTGCGTGAACGCGTCAGCGCGTTCATGGAAGCGCATGTCTATCCCGCCGAGGCCGTGTTCGAGCGCCAGGTCGCCGAGGGCGACCGCTGGCAGCCGACGGCGATCATGGAAGAGCTGAAGGCCAAGGCCAAGGCCGAAGGGCTGTGGAACCTGTTCCTGCCCGAGTCCGAGTACGGTGCCGGGCTGGCCAACCACGAATACGCGCCGCTGGCGGAAATCATGGGCCGTTCGCTGATCGGGCCGGAACCCTTCAACTGCGCCGCGCCGGATACCGGCAACATGGAGGTGCTGGTGCGCTACGGCAGCGAGGAGCAGAAGCGCACCTGGCTGGAACCGCTGCTGAGCGGCGAGATCCGCTCGGCCTTCGCCATGACCGAACCGGGCGTGGCCTCGTCCGACGCCACCAATATGGAGGCGCGCGCCGAGCGCCAGGGCGACGACTGGGTGATCAACGGGCGCAAGTGGTGGACCTCCGGCGCCTGCGATCCGCGCTGCAAGATCCTGATCTTCATGGGCCTGACCAACCCGGACGCGCCGCGCCACCAGCAGCACTCGATGATCCTGGTACCGGTCGACACCCCCGGGGTGAAGATCCTCCGTCCGCTGCCGGTGTTCGGCTACGACGACGCGCCGCATGGCCATGCCGAAGTGCTGTTCGAGAACGTGCGGGTGCCCTACGAGAACGTCATCCTCGGCGAGGGCCGCGGTTTCGAGATCGCCCAGGGGCGCCTCGGCCCGGGCCGCATCCACCACTGCATGCGCTCCATCGGCATGGCCGAGCGCGCCCTCGAACTGATGTGCAAGCGCGCGGTCAGCCGTACCGCGTTCGGCAAGCCGCTGGCGCGCCTGGGCGGCAACATCGACCACATCGCCGACTCGCGGATGGAGATCAACATGGCGCGCCTGCTGACCCTGCAGGCCGCCTACATGATGGATACCGTGGGCAACAAGATCGCCCAGAGCGAAATCGCCCAGATCAAGGTGGTGGCGCCCAACGTGGCGTTGAAGGTGATCGACCGGGCGATCCAGATGCACGGTGGCGCCGGGGTTTCCAACGACTTCCCGCTGGCCTACTGGTACGCCATGCAGCGCACCCTGCGCCTGGCCGACGGTCCGGACGAGGTGCACCGCGCGGCGATCGGCAAGTTCGAGCTGGGCAAGTACGTGCCCAGGGAGATGCTGCGCAGCAGCCGCTGACGGCTGTGGTATAGGGGAAAGGCCCGCGGATGCGGGCCTTTTTCATTCCGGGGAGTCCGCCCCTTTTTCCTCGGCGTTGCGTTCCAGCTGCCACGCGCGACGGCTGTGCAGCAGGGCGGCGAACTCGCGGGCCGCCCGCTCGTTGCGGAAGCAGATCCCACGCGTGCCGAGGCGGACCCGCCAGAAAGGTTCAGCGTGGGTGTCCAGACGTTCGATCCAGAGCGTGTTCGGCATTCGGTTCGGCCTTGTCCTCGACGGTGGCTTTCGGCGTGCGGGTCTTCAGCAGGGAGAGCAGGATACCGCCCGCCAGCAGGCCGAAGGTTACGCCAAGCGAGAGGCCGGCGGGAATCT
The DNA here is from genome assembly GCF_005503585.1 of Pseudomonas sp. 2VD. Classification (NCBI taxonomy): domain Bacteria; kingdom Pseudomonadati; phylum Pseudomonadota; class Gammaproteobacteria; order Pseudomonadales; family Pseudomonadaceae; genus Pseudomonas; species Pseudomonas sp. 2VD. The sequence goes on along the minus strand of NZ_SCND01000038.1, from coordinate 10,244 downwards.
TGCCGATCACACCATGGAGCATGATCTTCGCACCGATGAACACCAGCACCAGGGCCAGGGCGTATTTCAGGTAGACGAAGCGGTGGATCATCGCCGCCAGCGAGAAGTACAGGGCGCGCAGGCCGAGGATGGCGAAGATGTTCGAGGTGTAGACGATGAACGGGTCCTGGGTGATGGCGAAGATCGCCGGCACGCTGTCCACCGCGAACACCAGGTCGGCCAGCTCGATCAGCACCAGGGCGAAGAACAGCGGGGTGGCGTAGCGCACCAGCTTGCCGCTGGCGTCCGGCAGGCGGACGAAGAAGTGATGCTCGTGCAGTTCCTTGGTCACCCGCATGTGCTTGCGCAGGAAGCGCAGCACCGGGTTGTGCTCCAGGTCGGGTTCTTCCTCGTGCTTGTTGAACAGCATCTTCACGCCGCTGAACAGCAGGAAGGCGCCGAACACGTACATGATCCAGTCGAATTCCTTCACCAGCGCGGCGCCCAGGCCGATCATGATCGCCCGCAGGACGATGGCGCCGAGGATGCCCCAGAACAGCACCTGGTGCTGGTAGCGGCGGGGGATGCCGAAGAAACTGAAGATCATCGCCATGACGAACACGTTGTCCATCGATAGCGACTGTTCGACCAGGAAGCCGGTGTAGTACTCCACCGCGCTGGTGGGGCCGAAGGCGTACCAGACCCAGCCGCCGAAGGCCAGGCCGCAGGCGAAGTAGCCGGCGGACAGCAGCAGGCTTTCGCGCACGCCGATTTCGTGGTGGTCGCGTTGCAGCACGCCGAGGTCGAGGACCAGGAGAACGATGACGATGGCCAGGAAGGCCAGCCAGAACCAGGTAGCCGTACCGAGGAACGGTTCGGTGAGAAATGCATGCAGAGCTGCCATTGGGCCCCCTCGCTTCGAATTGTCGGATGGTCATGTGACTCCGACATGGCGGCAATTGCTTACCGTCAGAGGGGCCCGCAGTCACTCGGAAAAAATAAACCAGGCTCCGGGCGCCGGCAAAACGGCGAGGTTACAAAGTGCTACAGCGTTCAGTAGACCCAGACTTCCACCCGCCGGTTCTTCTGTCGGCCCAGTTCCTGGTCGTTGCTGGCGACCGGCAACTCGTCGCCGAAGCCGGCGATCTCGCGGAAACTCACGCCGCCGCGGGCCAGTTCGCGGCGCACGGCCATGGCGCGCAGGCGCGAAAGCAGGACCGAGCGCTCGGCGTCGGACTTGGGATCGCCGAAGCCCACCAGCACGGTGCGCTCCTGCAACTTCCGATTTTGCCGCAGGTAGTCCAGCAAACGCTGTACGTCGAGCAGTGCCTTGTTGTCGAGCAGCGCGCTGCCTTCCTGGAAGCGGAAGTTCACCGTCAGGCGCCGCGCCTGTTCCGCGAGCTTGCGGTATTCGGCGGGCATCTGCGGGCGCGGTGCGATCTGCACCGCCTGGATCTTCTGCGCGACGAAGCCGCTGCGGGTGACGATCGCCTGGCCGCGCGGGCCCTGGGCGAAACGTACCAGGGCCTGGGCCCAGGGGTTCTTCTCGCCGGGCTTCAGGTAGAGGAACAGGCGGCGCGACAGCGGGTAGTCCTCGGTGGCGATCAGGCTTTCCTGGGGCGCCATCGGCAGCGATTCGCCGTCGGCGATGGCCAAGGCGCGGGCCCGGCCCACCGACGCGATGCCGACGAAGCCGATGGCGTGCGGATCGGCGCTCACCGCGGCCGCCAGCCGATCGTTGGATTCGAAGCGGCGGGCGTCGCTGGCCAGGCTCTTGCCGTGACTGGCCAGCACCAGTTCCTTGAAGGTGTCGTAGGTGCCGGACTGCTCGTCGCGAGCGTACAGGCGGATGGCGCCGCCCTTGCCGCCCAGTTCTTCCCAGGTACGCACCTCGCCGGCGAACACCGCCGCCAGTTGCGCGGTGTCCAGCGAGGCCAGCGGGTTGTCCGGATGCAGGATGATCGCCAGTCCGTCGATGGCGATCACCTGCTCGGCATATGGGCTGCGCAGGTCGCCGAAGCCGGCCAGGGCGCGAACTTCGCTGTCCTTGACGGGGCGCGAGGCCGCGGCGAGTTCGGCGTGGCGTTCGAGGAGGGCGGCGAAGCCGGTGCTCGAACCGTGGGCGGATAGCTCCACCCTCACCAGGCGGCCGTCGCGGCTCTTGCCGAGCAGATGGAGTTCGTTTTCCCGTTCTCCGGGGGTACGGCGGATATCCTCCAGGCCTTCCTCTTCCATCAGGCCCTCGACCAGGGCCGGCAGGAGCTTCGCGCCGATGGTGTTGGAACCCTGGATGCGCAGCGCCGGCGTGTCGTCCGTGGGGATCGGCAAGGGGGCGGCGAATACCGACCAGGGGAAGGCGTAACAGAGGAATCCGAGGAAAACCAGGCTCAGGGTACGGCTCCAGAGGTCTTTGTCACTGGCGCGCTGGCGGTGTGGCATCGCGGGCATCGTCTTCTATGGGGAAGGGAATTTGCCGGCGAGATTAAGTCAGACGGGTGACGCTAAGGTTACAGCGTTGGGGAATCATGGCCCTGCGCCATTGTCTCGGTCAGGAAGTCGAGAAACACCCGGGTCTTGCCGGCCAGTTGGCGCGATGGATAGACCGCGTGGATCGCCGTCTCGTCGGCCTTCCAGTCAGCCAGCAATTCAACCAGGCGGCCTTCGGCCAGTTCCGCCTGTACGTACAGCCGTGGGATCAGGCTCAAGCCGAAGCCGGCGAGCAGGGCATCGCGCACCGCCAGGCTGGAGGACACCCGGTAACGCCCGGCGATAGGCACCGCTATGCACTCGCGGCCCTTGCGGAAGGTCCAGCGGTCGGCATGGCCAGAGAGGCTGAAGCGGATGCACTCGTGTTCGCGCAGGGCCTCCGGCCGCAGCGGCTGGCCATGCTGACCGAGGTAGGCCGGCGCCGCGCAGAGCACGTGCTCCAGGATCAGCAGCGGGCGGGCGACCAGGCCGGAGTCCGCAACCCGGTCGCTACCGCGCAGGGCCAGGTCGATGCCTTCGGCGATCAGGTCCTGGCGGCCGTCCTGCAGGAGCAGTTCCAGGCGCAGGTCCGGATAACGCTGGAGAAAAGCCGGAATGGCCGGGGTCAGGCAGGTGAGGGCGAGGGTCAGCGGGGCGCTGACCCGCAGCAGGCCGCTGGGGCCCTGCTGCATCGAAGTGAGCGCGGCGTCGGCGGCCTCGAGATCGTCGAGGATGCGCTCCAGGCGCTGCCGGTAGACTTCGCCCGCCTCGGTCAGGCTCATGCTGCGGGTGGTGCGATTGATCAGGCGCACCTTGAGGTGCGCTTCCAGCTCGGCGACGTTCTTGCTCACGGCGGCCGGCGAGAGATTCATCTGCCGGGCCGCGGCGGCGAAGCCGCCATTCGCGGCCACGGCGCGGAAGACCTTGAGGGCGGTGAGGTGATCCACGGGGATAATTCACTGTCAGTAATCAATGAATCAGGGATTAAAGCATTATCAACCCGGGGTGTGCTGGCTAAAGTCTCGCCATAGTCCACGGTTCTAGAGGTGAATGACCATGCAACCCTTCGTCGTCGAACGTCTCGATCACATCGTCCTGCGGGTCCGCGACCTGGAACGCAGCATCGCGTTCTATCGCGATGTCCTCGGTTGCGTGGTGGTGAAGTGGCGTGACGACCTGGAGCTGGCCCATCTACGCCTGGGCACGTCGATGCTCGACCTGGTCGCGGTGTCCGGGTCGCTCGGCCGGGAGGGCGGTGCGGCGCCGGGTGGGGAAGGGCGCAACGTCGACCATTTCTGCGTGCGCATCGAGCCGTTCGACGAGGCCGCGCTGATCGCCCATCTCGAGGGGTTCGGCCTGGTCCCGCAGGTTCCCGCGGAAATCCGCTTCGGCGCCGAGGGCGACGGCTGGTCGCTGTACTTCTTCGATCCGGACGGCAATCGAGTGGAGCTGAAGGGGGCGCGGGTGGACAATCCTGCCTGAGGGAAAGGTCGCGCGCCGGATAGGGGGGCGTCGGCGAGATCGCCCGGGCCAGGCAGCGACCGCCTGAAGGCTCATCCGGGGATGAGCCTTTTCCTTAGGCTGGGTCTCAGGCCAGTTCCAGCCAGATCGGGGCGTGATCGGAGGGTTTCTCCATGCCGCGCAGGTCGTAGTCGATGCCGGCGTCCTTGAAACGCGACTGCAGCACCCGGCTGGCCAGGATCACATCGATGCGCAGGCCGCGCTTGGGGGTGTCCTCGAAGCCACGGCTGCGGTAGTCGAACCAGCTGAAGCGGTCGTTCACCTCCGGATTCAGGGCCCGGAAGCTGTCGACCAGGCCCCAGTTCTTCAAGGTAGCCAGCCATTCGCGCTCTTCCGGCAGGAAGCTGCACTTGCCGGTCTTCAGCCAGCGCTTGCGGTTTTCCTCGCCGATGCCGATGTCGCAGTCTTCCGGCGAGATATTGATGTCGCCCATCACCACCAGGGCCTGCTCGGGCTTGAAGCTGTTCTCCAGCAGCGACTGGAGATCGGCGTAGAAGCGCTGCTTGGCCGGGAACTTGGTCGGATGCTCGCGGTTCTCGCCTTGTGGGAAGTAACCGTTCATCACGGTGATCGGGTTGCCCTGGGCGTCGCTGAAGGTGCCCCAGATGAAGCGACGCTGGGACTCCTCGCCGTCGCTCGGGAAGCCGCGGTGCAGTTCCAGGGGCGCCTGGCGGGAGAGCAGGGCGACGCCGTAGTGGCCTTTCTGCCCGTGGTAGTGGACGTGGTAGCCGAGCGCCTCGATCTCGGCCTGGGGAAACTGGTCGTCGGCGACCTTGGTTTCCTGCAGCCCGATCACGTCGGGCTGGTGCCGCTCGATCAGCGCCGCCAACTGGTGCGGCCGGGCGCGCAGACCGTTGATATTGAAAGAGACGATTTTCATGGTGGGCGTCCTGGCAAAAACAGGAATGCTAGCCCAGCCGGGGGATGCCTGGCGACCCTGGAGGCGCTGTGCTAGTGTCCGCCGGGTACCCGATGGCTGTGTGGCTTGGCGCCTTGCCGGCCCTGTGGTCTGCCGCGGACGGGGATGGCCAGGCCATCCGCTCGACCAATCGCCGTGGCGAAGCGTGCGTGTCGCCGCTCCTGCGGCCGACAAGGAATGCGTTCCATGCCTGATCAGGTCACCGATGTCCGTCTGCTCGACGACGGCTATAGCCGCGAAGTCCGCTCGCTTTTCTACCACGCCTACCGCCACGAACCGACCTTCGCCTACCTGATGGATGCGCAGCGCGCCGGCTACGACCAGCGCGTGCGTGCGTGCGTCCGGGAGATGGTCGAGCGCCATCTGGGCGAAGAGTTGCCGGCCATCGGCCTGTTCATCGACGATCGGCTGGTCGCGGCGGCCCTGATCACGCCGCCGCAGCGGCGCCTGGATATCACCGAGAGCTGGAGCTGGCGCCTGCGCATGCTGTTCAGCGTCGGCCTGGCCGCGACCCGGCGCTACCTGGATTACCACCGGGCGGTGCAGGCCTGCCTGCCGGTCGGCCCCCACCACCAGTTGCCGATGCTCGGCGTGCATCCCGAATACCAGGGCAGGCAGATCGGCGAGCAGTTGCTGGCGGCCGTGCAGCGCTGGTGCGCCGAGGACTCCGCTTCGCAGGGGCTGGTCCTGGATACCGGCAATGCGCGCTACCTGGACTTCTACCAGCGGCACGGCTACCGCGAGATCGGCGAGGTGACGCTGGGAGCGGTGCGCGAGCACGTCCTCCTGCATCCTGGCGAGACGCCGGCGGCGACCTGAGCGTTCCCCCGGACGCGCGAGAAAAGCCATGCCTGTCAGGCGCTTGGCGTCATAAAACCCGAATGTCAGGAGGTGGTCGGCGGCGTCCGCGCAAATCTGGACGCGCGCCACCCGCCTGCGTAGCATCCGCGCCATGAGACTGACTCAAGGATTGTTCCGGTTCCCGCTGGCCGGGCTGCTGTGCCTGAGTACGGCCGCCTTCGCGGAGAGCCAGCTTAGCGTGCGCGTCACCCCCGCCAATGCCGCCCTGAAGGCCAATATCGAGGCCTACGTGGGTAGCCTCGGCGAGCGAGACGAGGCGGCGTTGCAGCGTTTCCGCCGCAATGCCGAGGTGCAGGCGGAAAAGGCGGCCCAGGCGCTCGGCTACTTCCAGGCGCAGATCGACAGCGAGGTGAAGGACGGCAAGCCGCCGAAGCTCACGCTCAAGGTAGTGCCCGGCGAGCCCGTGCGCCTGCGCCAGGTGAACATCCAGGTGCTCGGCGAGGCCGCCAGCCTGGAGAGCTTCCGCTTGCCGTCGGGCAAGCAACTGAAACCGGGCGCGAAGCTGAACCAGGGTGTCTACGAGGACGCCAAGCGGCTGATCCAGAACCAGGCCTCGCGCTACGGCTTCTTCCAGGGCCGCTTCAGCACCCAGCGCCTGAGCATCGATCCGCGCGCCGGCATCGCCGACATCGACCTGGTCTATGACAGCGGCCAGCGCTACACCTTCGGCAAGGTGAGCTTCGACGGCGACTCGATCATCGAGGAAGAACTGTTGCGCCGCATGGTGCCGTTCAAGGCCGGCCAACCCTATGACTCCGAACTGATCGCCGAACTCAACCAGAACCTGCAATCCAGCGGCTACTTCGAGGGCGTGCGGGTCGACGCCGCGCCGACCCAGGCGCATGCCGACGGCGCGCGCCAGGCGATCCCGGTAGCGGTCCGGCTGGAGGCGCGCAAGCCCCGGACCATGGGCGTCGGCCTCGGCTTCTCGACCGACGTCGGGGCGCGCGCGAGGTTCAACTGGACCCGCCATTGGGTGAATGCCGAAGGGCATAGCCTGGGATTCGAGTCGGAAATCTCCGCACCACGGCAGAACGTCGGCGCCTGGTACGAGATTCCCCTCGATCCGCCGCTCACCGACAAGCTGCGCTTCACCAGCGGCTACCAGTTCGAAGACCTGGTCGACACCGAGAGCAAGCTGCTGACCCTTGGCGGCGAATGGCACAGCAAGCAGCCCGATGGCTGGCAGCGGGTGGTTTCGCTGAACTGGATGCGCGAGGAGTACAAGCTGGGCGACGACTCCGGGCTGAGCAGCTTCCTGATGCCGGGGATCGGCTACTCGCTGCTGGAGACCGACAACAAGGTCGACCCCAGCCATGGCTACCGCCTGCAGTTCAACGTCAAGGGGGCGAAGGAAGGCCTGCTGGCCGACGCCGACGTCCTCCATGTCGACGCCATGGCCAAGGGCCTGACCAGCTTCGCCGGCGGCCATCGCCTGCTCGGCCGCCTGCAGGTAGGCGGAATCGCCACCAACGACTACAAGTCGATCCCGCCCTCGCTGCGCTTCTTCGCCGGCGGCGACCAGAGCGTGCGCGGCTACGACTACCGGACGCTGTCGCCGGAGAATTCCGATGGCGACAAGATCGGCGGCCGCTACATGATCGCCGGCAGCGTCGAGTATCAATATCCGCTGGCCGAGCGCTGGCGCCTGGCGACCTTCGTCGACCAGGGCAACGCCTTCAACTCGCTGGACTTCCCGTCGATCAAGACCGGGGTCGGCTTCGGCGTGCGCTGGGTCTCGCCGGTCGGCCCGTTGCGCCTCGACCTGGCCCATGCGCTCGACGACGACGGCGGTTTCCGCCTGCACTTCTCCATGGGGCCAGAACTGTGAAGGCGCTGAAGATCACCTTGCTGGCTATAGTCGGGCTGCTCCTCGCGCTGCTCCTGGGACTCGCTGCGCTGCTCGGCACCCAGGCCGGCAGCGCCTGGCTGCTCGGCCGCGTGCCGGGCCTGCAGGTCAGCGGCTTCGAGGGTCGCCTCGGTGGCGCCTGGCAGGCACAGCGGCTGTCCTGGGCGCAGGACGGTACGCAACTGGTCGTCGAGCGGCCTGAACTGCGCTGGTCGCCGGCCTGCCTGGCGGGGCTGCGCCTGTGCCTGCAGCGGGTGGCCGCCGAACGGATCGCGCTGGACCTGCCGCCGAGCGGCGACAGCGCCGACAGCGGGCCGATCAGCCTGCCGACGCTGAAACTGCCGCTGAGCATCGAACTCGGCGAAGTGGCGGTCGGCAGCTTCCTGCTCGACGGCAACCAGCAGGTCGCCGAACTCAAGCTGGCGGCCCATTGGCTGGCCGACGGCCTGCACATCGACTCGCTGACGGCGCGGGGCTTCGGCCTGGACCTGGCGCTCCAGGGGCGCTTGCAGCCGAGCGGCGACTGGCCCTTGCAGGCCGAAGCCACGCTCGGCCTGCCCGCTCCCGAAGGCAAGCCGTGGAAGCTGGCCGTCCAGGTCGGCGGTGAGCTGCAGCAGGCGCTGACCCTGAAAGGCCGCAGCAGCGGTTACCTGGACGGCAGCCTGGAAGGACAGTTGCAGGCGCTGGCGGAAAACCTGCCGGCACGATTGCTGATCCGCGCCGACGGTTTCAAGGGCGCGGCCGGACTACCGGAAACCTTGACCCTGAATGCCATCCAGCTCGATGCCGGCGGCGATCTCAAGAGCGGTTACCTGATCCGCGGCGGCGCCAGCCTGCCGGGCGAGGGCGGGGCGGTGGCGTTGAGCCTGGACGGGCGGGTCGACGCCCAGGGCGCGGATATCCGCCAACTGCGCCTGGACGCTGGCGGCGAGCAGCGCCTGGAGCTGGTCGGACGCCTGGATTGGCGCGAAAGCCTGGCCGCCGACGCGACCCTGGACTGGAAGGACTTCCCCTGGCTGCGCCTGTATCCGCTGGCGGAGCCGCCGCCGGTGACGCTGAAGACCTTCAAGGCGGAAGTGCATTACCAGGACCAGCGCTACCTGGGCAATTTCAGCGCGGCGGCGAGCGGTCCGGCGGGCGACTTCACGCTGGCCAGCCCGGTGTCCGGCGACCTCGTCCAGCTCAACCTGCCGTCGCTGCAGCTCCGCGCCGGGCAAGGCCAGGCCGAGGGCCGGGTGACGTTGCGTTTCGACAATGGCGTGGCTTGGGATACCGCCCTGCAGCTCAGCGAACTGAACCCGGCGTACTGGGTCGCCGAGCTGCCGGGTTCACTGGCCGGTCCCTTGCGCAGCCAGGGAAGTGTTCGCGACGAGCGGCTGGCGTTGGGCGTGGATCTCGACGTCAAGGGCCGCCTGCGCGGCCAGCCGGCGCTATTCCAGGCGCGCGCCGAAGGCGAGGGGCAGCGCTGGACGCTGGGCAACCTCGACCTGCGCCTGGGGGATAACAAGGTGCAGGGCAGCGGGGCGCTCGACCAGCGCCTGCAAGGCCGCCTGGACATCGCCCTGAACCGTCTCGGCCAGCTTTGGCCGCAACTCTTCGGTCGCCTCGACGGACGCCTCGACTTGGCTGGCAGCCTCGCGGCGCCGCAAGGCAGGCTGAACCTCACGGGACAGCAGATCGCCTACGCCGAGCAGCGCATCGCCGGCCTCGACCTGCAGGCGAACCTCGATGCCCGGCAGAACGGCACCCTGGCGCTGGTCGCTTCCGGCCTGCGCAGCGGCGAAACCGATCTCGGCCTGTTCAAGGCCAATGCCCGCGGCGACCAACGCCGCCAGCAACTGGAACTGGACCTGCAAGGTGCCTTGCTCAAGCTCGGCCTGGCCTTCGACGGGCAACTGGAGCGCGGCAACTGGCGCGGTCGCCTGGCGCGCGGCGAGTTGAGCAGCGGCGGCCAGGACTGGAAGCTACAGCAGCCGGCGCGCCTGGAGCGGTTGGCCGACGGCAAGGTCAATTTCGGCGCACATTGCTGGGTATCCGGCGCCGCCAGCCTCTGCGGCGGCGAGCAGCGCCTGCTGCCCGAGCCGCGGCTGCGCTACACCTTGCGCGACTTCCCGCTGGACAGCCTGAAGCAATGGTTCCCCGAGGATTTCGCCTGGCAGGGCAAGCTGAACGGCGATCTGCAACTGGACGTTCCGGCCCGCGGCCCGAGCGGCGTGGTCAGCCTGGACGCCGGCAGCGGTACGCTGCGCCTGCGCGACCAGGGCCAGTGGGTCGACGTCGTCTACGACAGACTGCGCCTGGAGAGCCGGTTGGCGCCCAACCGCGTCGATACCTCCCTCGACTTCCGCGGACCGAAGCTCGGCGAGTTGCGGGTGCAGGCGCAGATCGACCCGCGCCCGGCGAGCAAGCCGCTGAGCGGCGAGTTCAGCCTGGCCGGCCTCGATCTGTCGGTGGCGCGCCCGTTCGTGCCGATGGTGGAGAAACTGCAAGGCAGGCTGAACGGCAGCGGCCGGCTGTCCGGCGGCCTGCTGGCGCCGCGGGTCGACGGACGGGTGACGCTGAGCGACGGCAACATCGGCGGCGGCGAGCTGCCGACCAGCTTCGAGAACCTTTCCCTCGACGCTCGCATCGCTGGCGAAAGCCTGGAAC
>NZ_SCND01000389.1:0-5405 GCF_005503585.1 Pseudomonas sp. 2VD | reverse complement strand
GCCGAGAACAGCCTGAAGCCGGTGGCCGAGTACCTGTCCAAGGCCCTGGGCCGCGAAGTGCCGCTGCTGGCCGACTACCTCGACGGCGTCGAGGTCAAGGCGGGCGACCTGGTGCTGTTCGAGAACGTGCGCTTCAACAAGGGCGAGAAGAAGAACGCTGACGAGCTGGCGCAGAAGTACGCTGCGCTGTGCGACGTGTTCGTGATGGATGCCTTCGGTACCGCCCACCGCGCCGAGGGGTCGACCCACGGCGTGGCCAGGTTCGCCAAGGTCGCCGCCGCCGGCCCGCTGCTGGCCGCCGAACTGGACGCGCTGGGCAAGGCGCTGGGCAACCCGGCGCGGCCGATGGCGGCGATCGTCGCCGGCTCCAAGGTTTCCACCAAGCTCGACGTGCTGAACAGCCTGGCCGGCATCTGCGACCAGTTGATCGTCGGCGGCGGCATCGCCAACACCTTCCTCGCCGCGGCCGGACACAAGGTCGGCAAGTCGCTGTACGAGGCCGACCTGGTCGAGACCGCCAAGGCCATCGCCGCCAAGGTCAAGGTGCCGCTGCCGGTGGACGTGGTGGTGGCCAAGGAATTCGCCGAGAGCGCCGTGGCGACCGTCAAGGCCATCGCCGAGGTCGCCGACGACGACATGATCCTCGACATCGGCCCGCAGACCGCCGCGCAGTTCGCCGAGCTGCTGAAGACCTCGAAGACCATCCTGTGGAACGGTCCGGTCGGGGTGTTCGAGTTCGACCAGTTCGGCGAGGGCACCCGTACCTTGGCCAACGCCATCGCCGATAGCGCGGCGTTCTCCATCGCCGGCGGCGGCGATACCCTGGCGGCGATCGACAAGTACGGCATCGCCGAGCGGATCTCCTATATTTCCACCGGTGGCGGCGCGTTCCTCGAGTTCGTCGAGGGCAAGGTCCTGCCGGCCGTGGAAATCCTGGAGCAGCGCGCCAAGGGCTGACGCAGACGGGGCAAACCATTCGCCGTCCTCGGGGGTCACACCTTTGAGGACGACGAAAAAAGGAGGTGCCCCATGCGTTCCGTAACCTTGCCACTCCTGATGTTCTGCCTGGGCCTGGCCGCCTGTAGCGGCGATGGCGGTCGACGCCCGAGCACCTGCGAGGTGATCAGTCCGCCGGACGTGATGGTGCCGACCGAGCAGAACCGCCAGCGGGTCGAGCAGCAGAGCAGCGGCGATCCGACCGCCGGACAAAAGCCGGTGGAATGCCCGTAGTGCTTTTCTGCCAGTTTCTACGGAAAGGGCTGGGGATTCGCCAGCGTACGCAGTAGCATTGCGCCTTTCCTGTGACAGGCAAGGCCAGCCGGCCGCCGCGCGGGCCGCTTGCGGCCCGGCGAGGTGCGGCGGAGCGTTCCGCACGGATGGAGGATGGACATGAACTACTCGCGTATCGCCCTGCTCGGCGGCCTCGCCGCCGCGGCCCTGCTGGCCGGCTGCTCCGGCTCCTCGGGCAAGCCCGGTGGCAAGGACTGGACCCGCTGGACCTGCGACAGCAAGGCGGTGATCGAATGGCGCTATATCGACGGCAGCAAGAACATCGTCGACCTGCGCCTGAAGGACGAGGACGACGTGGTCCACCATCTGGAGCAGGAACCTGCGGCCGTCGGCGCTTTCTATAGCGACGGACGCCTGGGCTTCCACCTGGAGAACGACGAAGGCCTGGTGTACTGGGTCGAAACCGACGACCTCATCGGTCGCGGTTGCAAGGCGCGCTGAGTGGCGCCGGCAGGGGCGCGGCGCCGCGACCGCTCCTCGCAAGGAACTTGAACCGGGCCTGCCCCTGCGGCAGGCTTCTGAATCACTGAACGACCCCGCGATTGGGAGATACGAGAACCATGGCACTCATCAGCATGCGCCAGATGCTGGATCACGCCGCCGAATTCGGCTACGGCGTGCCGGCCTTCAACGTCAACAACCTCGAGCAGATGCGCGCCATCATGGAAGCGGCCGACAAGACCGATTCGCCCGTGATCGTCCAGGCTTCCGCCGGTGCTCGCAAATACGCCGGCGCGCCCTTCCTGCGCCACCTGATCCTCGCCGCGATCGAAGAATTCCCGCACATCCCGGTGGTCATGCACCAGGATCACGGCACCAGTCCCGACGTCTGCCAGCGTTCCATCCAGCTGGGCTTCAGCTCGGTGATGATGGACGGCTCCCTGCGTGAAGACGGCAAGACCCCTGCCGACTACGACTACAACGTCCGCGTGACCCAGCAGACCGTGGCGTTCGCCCATGCCTGCGGCGTGTCCGTGGAAGGCGAGCTGGGCTGCCTGGGTTCCCTGGAAACCGGCATGGCCGGCGAGGAAGACGGCGTCGGCGCGGAAGGCGTGCTGGACCACAGCCAGTTGCTGACCGACCCGGAAGAAGCCGCCGACTTCGTGAAGAAGACCAAGGTCGACGCCCTGGCCATCGCCATCGGCACCAGCCACGGCGCCTACAAGTTCACCAAGCCGCCGACCGGGGACACCCTGTCGATCCAGCGCATCAAGGAAATCCACGCGCGCATCCCGGACACCCACCTGGTGATGCACGGCTCTTCCTCGGTACCGCAGGACTGGCTGGCGATCATCAACGAGTACGGCGGCGAGATCAAAGAGACCTACGGCGTGCCGGTCGAGGAAATCGTCGAGGGCATCAAGTACGGCGTGCGCAAGGTGAACATCGACACCGACCTGCGCCTGGCCTCCACCGGTGCCATCCGCCGCTTCCTGGCGCAGAACCCGAGCGAGTTCGACCCGCGCAAGTACTTCTCCAAGACCGTCGAGGCCATGCGCGACATCTGCATCGCTCGCTACGAAGCCTTCGGCACCGCCGGCAACGCTTCCAAGATCAAGCCGATCTCCCTGGAAGGCATGTTCCAGCGCTACGCCCGCGGCGAGCTGGATCCGAAGGTCAACTAAGCGCCTTCGTTCGAACGGGAGCCCCGCTGGTCGGGGCTCTTGCACATCCGTCCCGGGGAAATCCGATGCGCCGCTGGCTCCTGACCCTGCCGTTCCTCCTGCTGGCCGGTTGCGCTGGCCTGCACACGCCGTCCCGTGACGTCGAGGAGGCCGCGTCGCCGAGCGTAGCGCGTGATCCCGCCGATCCGCAGGATTGCCTGGCGCGTAGCGACTGCACGACCAAGACTTCGCGCACCCTGTTGTTCGTCTTCGACTATGCAGAGGCCGGCGGCGAACTGGTGGTGCGCGACGGTCGCCGACTGGAAACCCCGCCGGCGCCGCACCGCTCCACCTGGCCGGCGTTGCGCATCCAGCTGGCCGAGCCGGTCAACGGTCGCTTCGAGTTCGAGAGCCCCTGCCTGCGCAAGAGCGGCAAGGGCTGCCGCTACAGCCAGGCTACGCTGCTGAAGGTCTACCGCAGCTACCTGGTCGGCAAGCCTTGCTCGCTGCTCAGCCCTCGCGCAGTGAAACGCTGCGTCGACCCGGCGACGACCGCCGCGCGGCGCTGAGTCAGGGCTGCAGGTCGAACAGCGCCTTGCCGTCCATGTCGAACGGCGCCGAGAAATGCTCGTGGATCACCTTCCAGCCGTCGCCTTGCTTGCGGTAGCCGGCGCTGACCCGCATCCACGAGGAGTGCGGCTGGCCGTCCGGGCCGGTGCCGCCGCAGTGGCAGAGGTAGTGGGCGAAGGCGACCTGCTGGTCGGCATGGATCTGCAGTTCGGCGATATCGAAGGTCATCGGTCCTTTGCACATCTCGGTGCAGGCCTGCCAGTGCTTCTGGTAGGCGTCGCGCCCCTTGAATTGCAATTGCAGGATGGCGTCGAAGGCGACGATGTCCTCCGCGTAGTACGAGACGATGCGCGGAACGTCGCTGGCGCGGACGGCGGCTCGCCAGTCTTCGATCAATTGGCGGATGGCGCTGACTTCGCTGCTCATGGCTGACTCCTGGTTGTGGCGGGGGACGCCGGCGTGTGCCGGGATGCTTTTACCCTGGTCGTCGGGTGGGCCTTCGGATCGACAATAGCCTCTTCCCCGAGAGGTCCACGAAGCCCCTGACCAATGGCTGCGAGCCACGCTGCGCAAGGCTTTGAACCGTTCGTCTGGAATTCGGAGGAAAACCGCTGTGCTATACCTCGGGCTTTCCCTGCCGCCCAGGAGGTCCCTCATGTCGTCCGTACACAGCGCCGCCCAGCAAGGTTTCAGCGCCGAGGCCCAGCGTTACGCCCAGGGCCGGCCCGAGTACCCGGAAGCGCTCTCCGACTGGCTGCGCGATGCCCTTGGCCTGCGTCCGCAGACCGTCGCGGTGGACCTCGGCGCCGGCACCGGCAAGTTCACCCGCCTGCTGGCCCGTACCGGCGCGCGGGTGGTCGCGGTGGAACCGGTGGATGCGATGCGCGCCCAGCTCGCCGAAGCCTTGCCGCAGGTCCAGGCGCTGGCCGGTAGCGCCCAGTCGATTCCGTTAGCCAACGGCTTCGCCGACGCCCTGGTGTGCGCACAGGCCTTTCATTGGTTCGCCACCGTGGAGGCGCTGGAGGAAATGCGCCGCGTGCTGACGGCGGAAGGCAGGCTGGGGCTGGTGTGGAACGTGCGTGACGAGTCGCTGGATTGGGTCGCCGAGATCACCCGCATCATCACCCCCTACGAAGGCGATGCGCCGCGTTTCTACAAGGGCGACTGGCGTCGGCCGTTCGAGCGTGCGCCCTTCGGACCGCTGCGACTTTCCACCTTCGCCTACGAGCATGTCGGCCCGCCGGAGCAGGTGATCGTCTCGCGCTTCCTTTCGGTGAGCTTCATCGCCGCCTTGCCGGAGACGGAAAAGAACGCCGTGGCGGCGCAATTGCGCGAGCTGGTCGCCAGCCACCCGGCGCTCAAGGGGAAGGAGCAGGTAGCGCTGCCCTATCGCACCGAGGCCTATCTGGCCGAGGCGCGCTAGGCGTACTGTCCCGCCGCATAACCCGAGGCCCAGGCCCACTGGAAGTTGAAGCCGCCGAGGTGGCCGCTGACGTCCAGTACTTCGCCGACGAAATACAGCCCCGGCGAGCGCTGCGACTCCATGGTCTTCGACGACACTTCGTCGGTGCTCACCCCGCCCAGGGTCACTTCCGCGGTGCGGTAGCCCTCGGTGCCCGAGGGCGTGACCCGCCAGGCCGAAAGCTGCCCGGCGATACCCGCCAGTTCGGTCGGGGTGTACTGTTTCATCGGCTTGGAGACGAACCAGCGGTCGGCCAGCAGTCCGGCGAGCTTCTTGGTGAACAACTCGGCGAGCAGGGTCTTCAGCTCGCTGTTGGGACGCTCGCGCTGTTGCTGCGCCAGCCATTCGCTGGCGTCGTGGTCCGGCAGCAGGTCGATTTCCAGGGTATCGCCCGGTTGCCAGTAGGAGGAAATCTGCAACATCGCCGGGCCGCTGAGGCCGCGATGGGTGAACAGCAGGTTCTCGCGGAACACTTGGCC
>NZ_SCND01000388.1:0-5491 GCF_005503585.1 Pseudomonas sp. 2VD | reverse complement strand
GTCAAGCAGCGCCTCGGCGAGCTGCTGCAGGGCGCATCGCGGAACATCCTGGAAGGCGAGACGCTGCCGGCCTACCTGCCGAAGCGCCGCTGGTTCGCCGGCGAGAAAGGCCAGCCACGGCTCTGCTACATCGTTCCGCTGGACGAGGCGGAGCCGCGCTGTGCATTGTGCGAAGTGGAGATCGACGGGCTGCGCTACCAGTTGCCGCTGGGCTTCCTCGACGCCGACCAGCGCGGCGACAGCCTGCCTCAGTTGCTGGCCCTGGCGCGCCTGCGGCGCGGTCGCAAGGTCGGCCTGCTGACCGACGCCGCCAGCCTGCCGCTGTTCGCCCGCAAGGTCCTCGCGCAACTCCGCGCCGAGGCGGTGATCGCCCACGGCGACGGCGAGATCCAGTTCATCCCGGCGGCGGGCTTGGCGGAAATGGACGACATCGCCGACGAAGACGTCCTGCCGTTCTCGGTGGAGCAGTCCAACAGCTCGATCCGCTTCGGCGAGCGCATGGTCCTCAAGGTGCTGCGCAAGATCCTTCCGGGGCTGCACCCGGAAATCGAGGTCGGCGGCTACCTGACCCGCCACGGCTACCCCGGCATCGCCCCGTTGCTCGGCGAGGTACGGCGGGTCGGCGCGGATGGCGAGCCGCACACGCTGATGATCCTGCAGGGCTACCTGAACAACCAGGGCGACGCCTGGAACTGGACCCTGGACAACCTGGAGCGAGCCGTGCGCGACGAGATATCCGCGGCCAGCGAGGCGCTCGAAGGGCAATACGACAGCCTCGCCGAACTGCGCGGCTTCGCCGCCAACCTCGGCGCCCGGCTCGGCGAGATGCACAGCGTACTGGCCGGCGAGTCGGACGATCCGGCCTTCGGCAGCCGCGAGAGCGACGAAGCCAGCGTCCAGGCCTGGGCGCTGCGCATCGCCGAACAGTTGCGCGAAGCCGGCAAACGCCTGAGCGAGCCGCCACGGCCGTTGCAGGGCGAGGCGGCGGAACAGGCGCGGCGCCTGCTGGAACGCCTGCCGGCGCTGCTCGAACGCCTGCCGCTGCTGGCCCGGCAGGCAGCCGGCGGGCTGCTGATCAGGGTTCACGGCGACCTGCACCTGGGCCAGGTGCTGATGGTCCAGGGCGACGCACGCTTCATCGACTTCGAGGGCGAGCCGGCGCGCAGCCTGGAAGAGCGCCGCCAGCGTCACAGTCCGATGAAGGACGTCGGCGGCATGCTGCGCTCGTTCGACTACGCGGCGGCGATGGTCCTGCGCAACGCGCAGAGCACCGATAGCTCGGAACAGGCCGACAGCGCCCGGCGCAAGGTCGCCATGCGCTATCGCAGCGAAGCCCGCGATGCCTTCCTGGCCGGCTATCGGGCCGCCGCGGCGGGTCTCATGCACGCCTGGCACGGTCGCGAAGGCGAAGGGGCGGCGCTGGCCCTGGCCTGCCTGGAAAAGGCCGCCTACGAACTGCTCTACGAAGCCGACTACCGCCCCGACTGGCTGGAAGTGCCTCTCGCCGGTCTGGCCGAACTCACCGAACACCTCCTGAAGGGCAAGAACCGATGAGCGAACCGATGTCCGAACGCGAACGCTGGCAACTGGAGCTGGACAAGCTGCAGCGCGGCCTGCAGGGCGATCCATTCGCCTTCCTCGGCCCGCAGCGCGACCCCGGCGGCGAAGGCGGCGTGCTGCGCGCCTACCTGCCCGGCGCGCAGCGCGTCGAGCTGCTCGACGAAGACGGCGCGACGCTCGCCGAACTGGAGCAGAGCGACCCCGGCAGCGGCTTGTTCCAGCGCCACCTGGAGCGCCTGCCACCGCGCTACCGCCTGCGCGTGCACTGGCCGGACGGCGTGCAGGAAAGCGAAGACCCCTATGCCTTCGGGCCGTTGCTCGGCGAACTCGACCTCTACCTGTTCGCCGAAGGCAACCACCGCCAACTGGCCTCCTGCCTGGGCGCGCAACTGACCCGTCACGAAGGCGTGGAGGGCGTGCGCTTCGCAGTCTGGGCGCCGAACGCCGTGCGCGTCTCGGTGGTCGGCGATTTCAACGGCTGGGACGGGCGCCGTCACCCGATGCGACGACGCTATCCATCCGGCGTCTGGGAACTGTTCGTCCCGCGCCTCGGCGAGGGCGAACTGTACAAGTACGAGTTGCAGGGCCACGACGGCCTCCTGCCGCTGAAGGCCGACCCCCTGGCGCTGGCCTGCGAGACGCCGCCCGGAACCGCTTCGAAGACCTGCGCGGCGTTGCGCCACGAGTGGCGCGACCAGGACTGGCTGGCCCGGCGCGCGGAGCGCCAGGGCTATGCGGCACCGCTGTCGATCTACGAAGTCCACGCCGGCTCCTGGCGCCACCGCGACGGCCGGCCGCCGCACTGGTCGGAACTGGCGGAGGAGCTGATTCCCTACGTGCGCCAGCTCGGCTTCACCCATATCGAGCTGATGCCGGTGATGGAACATCCCTTCGGCGGCTCCTGGGGCTACCAGCCGCTCGGGTTGTTCGCCCCCACCGCGCGCTACGGCACGCCGGAGGACTTCGCCGCGTTCGTCGACGCCTGCCACCAGGCCGGCATCGGCGTGATCCTCGACTGGGTGCCGGCGCATTTTCCCACCGACGCCCACGGCCTGGGCCGTTTCGACGGCACGGCGCTGTACGAGTACGAACATCCCTTCGAAGGCTTCCACCAGGACTGGGATACCTACATCTACAACCTTGGCCGCAGCGAGGTGCACGGCTTCATGCTGGCCTCGGCGCTGCACTGGCTGCGCACCTACCACGTCGACGGCCTGCGGGTGGATGCGGTGGCCTCGATGCTCTATCGCGACTATTCGCGCAAGGAAGGCGAATGGCTGCCGAACCGCCATGGCGGCCGGGAGAACCTGGAGGCCATCGACTTCCTCCATCACCTCAACCAGGTGGTCGCCAGCGAAACCCCCGGCGCGCTGGTGATCGCCGAGGAATCCACCGCCTGGCCCGGCGTCAGCCGTCCGGTGGCGGAGGGCGGCCTGGGCTTCAGCCATAAGTGGAACATGGGCTGGATGCACGACAGCCTGGCGTACATCGGCGAAGACCCGCTGCACCGGCGCTATCACCACCACCAGTTGACCTTCGGCCTGCTCTACGCCTTCTCCGAGCATTTCATCCTGCCGATCTCCCACGACGAGGTGGTACATGGCAAGCACTCGCTACTGGACAAGATGCCCGGCGACCGCTGGCAGAAGTTCGCCAACCTGCGCCTGTACCTGAGCTTCATGTGGTCGCACCCGGGCAAGAAGCTGCTGTTCATGGGATGCGAGTTCGGCCAGTGGCGCGAGTGGAACCACGACGGCGAACTGGACTGGTACCTGCTGCGCTATCCGGAGCATCAGGGCGTACAGGACCTGGTGGCGGCCCTCAACCGGCTGTACCGCGAACTCCCCGCACTGCATGCGCGCGACGGCGAGGCGCTCGGCTTCGAATGGCTGATCGGCGACGACCAGGCGAACAGTGTCTACGCCTGGCTGCGCCACGCGGCCGGCGAGCCATCGCTGCTGGCGGTACACAATTTCACCCCGGTGCCGCGCCAGGGCTATCGGATCGGCGTACCGCAAGGCGGCGACTGGGACGTGCTGCTCAATAGCGACGCCCAGGCGTTCGCCGGTTCCGGCGCAGGCAGCCAGGGCCGCGTCTCCAGCGAGTCGTGCGGCGCCCATGGCCAGGCGCAGTCGCTGGTGCTCGACCTGCCGCCGCTGGGCACGCTGCTGCTGCGTCCGGCCGGCTGATTCACGCCTGGCCCTGGCGCAGGCGGCGCTGTTTGCGGCGCAGGCGGATCGCCCGGCGCTCCAACAGCAGGTAGACCACGCAGGCCAGCGCCAGGGGTAGGAGGAAATACAGCACCCGGTAGCCGATCAACGCGGCCAGCAGCACGCCCTGGGACAGGCGCCCCTGGAGCAGGGCGATGAACACCGCTTCGAGCACCCCGAGCCCGGCCGGGATATGGGTGATGACCCCGGCGATGCTGCTGATCAGGAGGATCGCCAGGACGCTCGGGTAATCCACGCTGTGCGGCAGCAGGCTGTACAGCAGGAGCGCCATCAGCGACCAGTTGCTCGCTCCGAGCAGGCCTTGCAGGGCCGCCAGCCGCCAGGACGGCAGGGTCAGCCGATGCTCGCGCCAGCCCCAGGCGCGGCGTCGGGCGAAACGGCAGGCCAGCAGGTAGCCGGCGGCCAGCGCCAGGAGCAGGGCGCCGATCAGGCGCAGGCCGTCGCTGCCGAGCTTCCAGCCCGGCGGCAAGGCCGGCAGGCCGCAGCTGAACAGGATGCCGGCGAGCAGCAGGTAGCCGAACCAGTTGGTCACCAGGCTGAAGGTGAGGATCCGGGTGATATCGGCGATGTCCAGGCCGAGCCGACTGTACAGGCGATAGCGCAGCGCCACGGCGCCGACCCAGGAACTCAGGTTGAGGTTGAACGCATTGCACACGAACGCCACGGTGAAGACCCGCCGCTTGGGCAGCGAGTGGCCGATGTAGTAGCGGCTGAGCAGGTCGAAGCTGCTGAACACCGTATAGCCGGCGGCCGCCAGCAGCAGCCCGAGGAACAGGGTCGCGGGGCGATACTCGCCGAGGGCGTGGCGGACTTCCTGCCAGTCGAGATTCTTCACCAGCAGGAACAGCAGCACCGGGACCAGCACGAAGAACGCCAGGGTCAGCAGCCTGCGCAGCCAGCGCCAGTGAGCGCGGCGTGGCGCCGCCGAGGCAGTTGCGTGACCGCCGCCGTTCATGGGTTGCCCCGCTGGCCCTGGCGTTCCTGCCAGCGCCGCGACGGACGCGGCTCCAGCGATTTCAGGCGCGGCAGATGGGCGGGTACCCAACCGGCGATGGCCGGGAAATGCCGGGAAAAGTGGAAGCCGAGGAAGATCAGCGGCGCCCGCCACCAGTAACCGCGCCTGGCGTGGCGGCGGCTGATGCGCCGGCAGTGGCGGCGCGCCAGTTCGCGCAGGTGCTGGTAGAGCTGGCCGTTGAAGGCGACGTCGTGGATCACCAGGTTGGCCTCCAGGTTCAGCGACAGGCTGAGGGGATCGAGATTGCTCGAACCGATGGTCGACCAGTCGTCGTCGATCACCGCGACCTTGCCGTGCAGCGGACGCTGGCAGTATTCGTGGATACGCACGCCCTCGCGCAGCAGGTAGTCGTAGAGCAGCCGGCTGCACAGGCGCACCAGCGGCATGTCCGGCATGCCCTGTAGTACCAGGTCGACGCGCACGCCCCGGCGCGCCGCATCGCGCAGCTCGCGAAGCAGGCGGTAGCCGGGGAAGAAATAGGCGTTGGCGATCAGCAGGCGCCGCCGCGCCTGGCGGATCGCCTGCAGGTACTCGCGCTCGATGTCGTCGCTGGACTGGTCGTTGTCGCGGATCACCAGGCGCACCCGCGCCGGCTGCCCGGCGCCCGACGGCCGCAACGGCGGGTAGTCGGCGTCCGGTTCGAGCAACGCCAGGTAGGCGTGGCGGATATCGCGTACTACCGGAC
>NZ_SCND01000387.1:0-5492 GCF_005503585.1 Pseudomonas sp. 2VD | reverse complement strand
GGCATCCAGGGGTAGGGCAGGCGGGGGCATGGGAGGGTTCTCTAAGATGCGAGATGGTATCGACTAAATACAATATAGAGTCCGCCAAGCCTTCGCCCGCTGTCAAGCCGCCAGACCCTCCGGATGCGTCGATAGCCTCGGCGGGCCGGGGGATCCAGGCTCCCTAGCTGAGTTGCCGTGGGCTCCCGACAGGAAACCGCAAAGGCGCCGGACGTCGCGATACGACGTCCGGCATCGGCGGCCCTCAGCGCAGCCCGTAGCCCTTGTCGACGATCAACTCCTGGCCGTAGAGCCCGGCGGATTTCGACGACAGCAGGAACATCACCACGTCGACGATTTCCCCGGGGCTGAGGAAGCTGCCGTCGACCAGGCGCTGGTTGATGCTCCGGGTGACAGACTCCGCCTGGGCATCGCTCAGGCCCAGTGATGCCCATATCGGGGTGGCGGTAGGGCCGGGGGAGACGAGGTTGATCCGCACGCCTTTTTCCGCCCATTCCACCGCCAGCGTCCTGGCCTGGGCGATCAGGGCCGCCTTGGAAGCGATGTAGGCGGCGAGCCCGGGGAAGGTCACTTGGCTGAGGAAGGTACCGATGAAGACTACGCTGGCCGGTTTGCTCGTTTGCCGACTGAGCACGGAAAAGGTGTTCAGCGCCCCGGCGCCGTTGACCCGCCACTGCTGCTCGAACGCCAGGCTGTCTAGGCCGTCGGCGAGCTGGGCGATGCCGGCGTTGGGTACCAGGTAATCGACGGGGCCGATGGACGCGGCACGCGAAGCCAGGGCGTCCAGGTCCCGTTCGCGGGTGACGTCGCCCGCCAGCCAGTGCAGACGCTTGCCGGAGTGGGCGTGCAGGCTTTCCGGCGGTCCTTCGCGCCTTGCCATCGCCAGGACAGTCGCGCCGTGCCCGAGCAGCGTTTCGGTCAGTTTCAGGCCGATGCCGGAACTCGCGCCGGTGACGACGGCGAACCGGTCGTTGAATTCACTCATGGGAATCCCTCGTGGGGTGATGGAGATACGGGTCTTCGATAGGGATGGATCAACGCGAGAGCGACGGGGCAGGGATGAGGCGGATGCCCTGTACCTGCACCTGGTCGCCGGCGTCGAACCGGGCGTTGGGAGAGCGGAAGCGTTCGGTCGTGCCGTCCTCGTAGCGAACGGTGTAGGCGTTTTCGCTCAGACCGGTTGCCTGCTGGACGGAGGCGCCTCCCAGGGCTCCCAGCGCGGCCCCGGCGATAGCGCCCAGGGGGCCGCCGAGGGCCGCGCCGACCATGACGCCAACCACGCCGCCGGCGCCGTAGCCGACCGTTCGGTCCCTATCTGCGGAAATCACTTCGGCGGAGTGGGCGAGGGGAGTCGTGGTTGCCAGGGCCAGTGCGATGAGCGGGAGCATGCGTTTCATGGGAAATCCTGAATGGGAAGGAGTCGCCATTGGCTTTCCATTTCCCATGCCAGATTTTTTATTGATGTAGATCAATGATTTGAAGGTTTATGAGTCATATTGACACGGTCTTTTTGCGGTCGTAATGACCCGCATGTAGTCGATTTGACTCTGCGCCGATGACAGCTTCGGGCGCTTCGGAACGGCCTCGTCGATGACGCTCAATGATCGGGGCGAGCGGGGTATTCGACCGTTTGAGCAGGCCCGCACGATCGGGCAAGGACTCCCGAGGAATAGGCAATGACGAGGAGGGGAGGATGCCCAATAGTGACCGCGAACGAATGCCGGCGGCTGCGCTGCGGTTGTCGAAATGCCAGACAGGAATAATGACGCTTTGAAACTTCCCTCGATACGGCGAGCCGCCATCGGCGGACATCACGATTCCCCGCAATTGCGCCAGGGGCGTTTCCACAATCTCAGCCCCAGGCCGGCGGACATGCCGGCACCCGGTGCCCGGGTGCTCTGGAACGCGCTTTTCAACAAGCCGAGAAGCACCGTCCCGCGGCAGCCTTTACCCGTGCTCAGCCCGAGCCGTGCCGAACTCGATGCGACCGTCGATGGCAGTCTGTTCCGCCTGGGTCATTCGACCTTGCTGCTGAAACTGGCCGGTAGCTGGTGGCTGACCGACCCGGTATTTTCCGAGCGCGCCTCGCCGTTGCCGTTCGCCGGGCCGAAGCGTTTCCATGCGCCGCCGGTGGCATTGGCGGATCTCCCGCCGATCCGTGGGGTAATTCTTTCCCACGATCACTACGACCACCTGGACCGCGCCGCGATCAAGGCCTTGGTCCCGCTCGTCGAACTGTTCCTGGCGCCGCTCGGCGTAGGCGACCGCCTGCTGGCCTGGGGCGTACCGCCAGGCAAGGTGCGCCAACTGGACTGGTGGCAAGGTATCGAGGCTGGCGGTCTGCGCCTGACCGCCACGCCGGCACAGCATTTCTCAGGCCGTGGGCTACATGATGGGAACCGTACGCTGTGGTGTTCCTGGGTGATCGAAAGCGTCGAACTGAAGCTGTTCTTCAGCGGAGACAGCGGTTACTTCGATGGTTTCGCCGAGATCGGCCGACGCTACGGACCGTTCGATCTGACCATGCTGGAAACCGGCGCCTACAACGAACATTGGCCCTACGTGCACATGCACCCGCAGCAGACCCTCCAGGCTCACCGGGATCTTGGCGGGCGCTGGCTGCTGCCGATCTACAACGGCACCTTCGACCTGGCCATGCATGCCTGGTACGAGCCGTTCGAACGGATACTCGAACTGGCCACCGAACACGGCGTACGGGTTTCCACGCCGATGATGGGCGAACGGATCGATCTGCAAGCACCGCATGCCGGCCGACGCTGGTGGCGCGAAGTGGTCGACAGCGAAACGCAGGTGCAGAGTTACGGCTGTTGCAGAAGCTAGGTCGGCGAGCGATCGCACGAGGGCTCCAGACGGAAGCCGCCATGGAGTCGCTTCGAAATGCGTGATGCTGCCCTAGGTCCTGTGAACCTGTATATTCGCATAATGTATATTATGTTAAACGATAGGCCATGTTGAGAATGTTCATGAGAAGCCTCCGCTCCGGGCTGCTCAGAATGTTTTTTCAGCTACGCTTCGTTTCTGTGTCATGGACAGAGCGTAATCATGCCAAAGCTGATAGTTGCCATCTGGTCGGTCAATACGAAAAATCATGCGGCTACGCCAGACGCAAGGTTTGCAAGCCTGACTGTTGCAATACAGAGTGCCTGGACTACGATGATGACCCTTGCGGATGGGGAAACGGTATCTTATCTAGGGGCTCAGCCACACGCGATAACACCACAAAGCGTCAGCGTTCATACAGCAAGAAATGAAAGCGTCAATTACCTGTTCATTGCCCCTGAATACCTGTTTACAGCAAACAAGGACATTCCTAGCCATTTCATGACGGAAACGCAATTTGAACTAATTAGGGCGCAGCTTGTATTCCTCAGTCTTCGCTTTCCAAACCTGATGATAATTCCAGGTAGTGCTGGATGGTTCAAAACGAGGATGCGCTCAGCCGTGAAGATATTCCGTAAGTCACTTGCACAGCCGCAACGTGAGCGCGGCCCGGAAGCGTCCCGCGACATGAATAAATACCTGGAGCGATACCAGCGCTCGATCGATACGCCGCTCGACTACCGCGGGGTCGTACCCGACCTGCATTTATCTTCCTACACAAATCAATATAAGGATCTTAAATATGGACAGATATACGATCTCGAGCAGGCTTCACCAAAGAGCGGCCAGCATGCGGCAGGATTGAAAATAGCCAAGAACACATGTTTGGTGCTCAAGAGCGCGACGATCATTCATCGTTACGACAAAATCTTCGAGGCTCAGGATAGTACCGATACCGATATGTCGAAAGCCGATAGGCAGGAGCCTTTTCTATTCATGCCAGGCGAAGCCAGCCCGATTTTCGAGTCCGCTGGAATAAAATACGGCGTCGAATTGTGTGTAGATCATAATTTTGCTGCCTTGCAGGTGTGGTGCAAGAAAATATGCCACCCTCCTTCGCCGGTAGATATTCAAATCCTCATGTCTGCAAGCACAGGGCTCGAGAGTTCAAATATCGCGGCCACGCAATTCGTTCTCCATGCAGATTGCCATGGTGCCAGCGTCATAAAGGCAAACGGGGAAGACGTCTCGCCTGCACGATCTGCCGCAGAGGATCTCCCCGTCTATGTCCTGGAGTGGTAGTTTGCAAGCGAGGTTTCAGGCTGCTCAATTAAGGATCAGGTTCTGCCAGTCTCACTGACATTGATGTGAGTCAGCCGGCTCTGGTGATCGAACAACAGCCAGTTAGACCCTCGCCGCGGAGATGAGCTGATGCGCGAGTTTCATGACTTGATCCTTTAAGAGGTTCATGAACGAAATACATCGCCCATAAGTTAAATTGAATGCATCGTTTATCAAGCCCTCGATCTTTTGCGCGCCGTTCTCCTCCATGCATGGTTTGAAGCCTTTAACTCGAATCCCATCCCTCGACGGCTCGCTGTGCAGGTCAAATCCCGGACAGATCCGGCAGCACCCGCACAAGATGCCTGCTGCCGATCTTCGGTACCGCCTCTGCACGGAGCCCACTGCATGAAATGGTGTATCGCCGATACGGGCCCGTCATGAGCAAATACTCATCCTCACGCTGAATGTCCCGCAGCCATGACGGTCCATCTATGCCGCATATTCGCAGCCTGCCGGCTGCTCTGGCACTCCGTCTGGACAATGGATTGGCAATCAACAGTCGAACGGATAGATCGACGTTGAATGCATTGGGACGACGTCCGCTGTCTTGAGTCGAAACCGGAACATGACATGAAGATGAAATTGTAGGTATGTTCCATTGACGATGACGGCGCTGCTGCGGCAAGCGCCGTCCTGCATTGAATATTCAAAAAGTGCTCTGGCGGGACTCATCTTTCTATTTGAAGATGAAACCAGCAGGCAACCATAGCAGAAGGACGACGGATGTCACCTAGCCCCTCCCCCGACGAGCGTCGGCTTGTATTCGAAGCGCGCCGACTGACCATTGAAGCACTGGTGAAAATCTATCTTGAGCAGGTTTCTTCCTCAAGGAACCTGGTGACGGTCTACCTTCGCCTCATGTTCACGTTGTCACTCGGTGCCCTCGCCGGCGTGATAACTCTATATGGGACCATGCTTCGCTTTGGCACTTCGGCCAGTATCAGCATGATCACTCCCCTGGAGGTGGTTCTTGCTATCGCAGCGCTTGCGGCCCTGGTCACTTCGGCTCTGCTTTCCGCGCGTGCGCTCCAGAAAAGTGCATTCGATGTCGCTCCGCTCTTGCATAACCCATTTCCAAGCGCGGACTCGGTGATCGATTCAATATTCGATGCAGACGATATCGATGAGCGGCAAATACTCAGAAAGCTTTATTTCGCCCTGGACAAGACTGTCGAGCATCAGCCTCCTCTCAGGCTCAGCACTCGTCTGATCACCCTCTTCCTTATTGGCGGTCTTTTCCTGACCGGGGCATCCTTTTTACTGTGAAGAGCGCGTTCGGTCTTTATGGTTATTTATCATCATCGATC
>NZ_SCND01000386.1:0-5500 GCF_005503585.1 Pseudomonas sp. 2VD | reverse complement strand
AATGGCGCAGCGGACGGGACTCGAACCCGCGACCCCCGGCGTGACAGGCCGGTATTCTAACCGACTGAACTACCGCTGCGCGTAACTTGCGAGATTGGTGGGTGATGACGGGATCGAACCGCCGACCCTCTGCTTGTAAGGCAGATGCTCTCCCAGCTGAGCTAATCACCCTTCACTCTCGAAGTGGGGCGCATTCTACGGAGCGATTCGGCCCCTGGCAAGCCCCTCGATGAAAAAAATTTTCTGCCGTTCCAAGGAGTTAGCGACGGACCGGGGTTGGCCTGAGCCGCCAGCGGCGGAATAATGGGTCCTTTGTGCCCGGAGAGAACGACCCCATGTGGTTCCGCAATCTGCTCGTCTACCGCCTCACCCAGGATCTGCAACTGGATGCCGATTCCCTCGAGAAAGCCCTCGGCGAAAAACCCGCCCGCCCCTGCGCCAGCCAGGAGCTGACCACCTACGGCTTCACCGCGCCGTTCGGCAAAGGCCCGGACGCACCGCTGGTACACGTCAGCCAGGACTTCTTCCTGATCTCGGCACGCAAGGAAGAGCGCATCCTGCCGGGCAGCGTCGTGCGTGACGCACTGAAGGAAAAGGTCGACGAGATCGAAGCCCAGCAGATGCGCAAGGTCTACAAGAAGGAACGCGACCAGTTGAAGGACGAGATCGTCCAGACCCTGCTGCCGCGTGCTTTCATCCGCCGCTCCAGCACCTTCGCCGCGATCGCGCCAAGCCTCGGCCTGATCCTGGTCGACTCGGCCAGCGCGAAGAAGGCCGAAGACCTGCTCTCGACGCTGCGCGAAGCGCTCGGCTCCCTGCCGGTACGCCCGCTGAGCGTGAAGGTCGCGCCGACCGCGACCCTCACCGACTGGGTCAAGACCCAGGAAGCCGCCGGCGACTTCCACGTGCTCGACGAATGCGAGCTGCGCGACACCCACGAGGACGGCGGCGTGGTCCGTTGCAAGCGCCAGGACCTGACCAGCGAGGAAATCCAGCTGCATCTCACCGCCGGCAAGCTGGTCACCCAGTTGTCCCTGGCCTGGTCGGACAAGCTGTCCTTCGTCCTCGACGACAAGCTGGCGGTCAAGCGCCTGCGCTTCGAAGACCTGCTGCAGGAGCAGGCGGAAAAGGACGGCGGCGAAGACGCCCTCGGCCAGCTCGATGCCAGCTTCACCCTGATGATGCTGACCTTCGCCGAATTCCTTCCGGCGCTCTTCGAGGCCCTCGGCGGCGAAGAAATCCCCCAGGGCGTCTGACGCCCCGCTCTCCCGGCGGCGCCCGCCGCTGGGAGAGTCGCGCCCGGCATGGCAGACTGGCGGCCGTCCAATAACAAGGAAAGCCCATGCGTGCCCTGACCGCCCTGAGCCGTTTCGTCAGCGCCAGCTTCCCGTTCTGGGTCCTGCTGTTCGCCATCCTCGCCTTCTTCCGGCCGGCCTGGTTCCTCCCGCTCACCGTCGCCATCGCGCCGCTGCTCGGCCTGGTGATGTTCGGCATGGGCCTGACGCTCAAGGGCGAAGACTTCCGCGAGGTCGCCCGGCACCCCATACGGGTGCTGATCGGCGTGCTGGCCCAGTTCGTCATCATGCCCGGCCTGGCCTGGCTGCTCTGCCGCCTGTTGCAGTTGCCGGCGGAAATCGCGGTGGGCGTGATCCTGGTCGGCTGCTGCCCCGGCGGCACCGCTTCCAACGTGATGACCTGGCTGTCCCGTGGCGATGTCGCCCTGTCGGTGGCGATCACCTCGGTGACCACCCTGCTCGCCCCGCTGGTCACGCCGGCGCTGGTCTGGCTGCAGGCCTCGGCTTGGCTGCCGGTGTCGTTCGCGGCGATGTTCCTGTCGATCCTCCAGGTGGTGCTGGTGCCCATCGCCCTCGGCCTGCTGGCACAGCGCCTGCTCGGCGAGCGCACCCGACAGGTGGCGGAGGTGCTGCCGCTGGTCTCGGTATTCAGCATCGTGGTGATCATCGCCGCGGTGGTGGCCGCCAGCCAGGCGCGGATCGCCGAGTCCGGCCTGCTGATCATGGCCGTGGTGATGCTGCACAACGGCTTCGGCCTGTCGCTCGGCTATCTCACCGGCAAGCTGACCGGCATGCCGCTGGCACAGCGCAAGGCCCTGGCCATCGAAGTCGGCATGCAGAACTCGGGGCTCGGCGCGGCGCTGGCCAACGCCCACTTCTCGCCCCTGGCAGCGGTGCCCAGCGCGCTGTTCAGCGTCTGGCACAATCTCTCCGGTTCGCTGCTGGCCGCCCTGTTCCGGCGTATGGAAGATACGCCGCGTTGAACTGGGTCCCGGTCGGGAAGCCTTGTCCCGACCGATTAACCATGCAAAATACCGCACGCAGTGAGGACGACCTCACCACCCGCCTCCGGCCGGTGATCGAATGGGGACGGCCCCGCCACCCGTTGCCCTGGAGATCGCCATGTCCTGGATCATCCTGTTTTTCGCCGGCCTGTTCGAAGTGGGCTGGGCCGTTGGTCTGAAATACACCGAAGGCTTCAGCAAGCCGCTTCCCACGGTCCTCACGGCGCTCGCCATGCTGGTCAGCCTGGGCCTGCTCGGCCTGGCCATGAAGCACCTGCCGCTGGGCACCGCCTATGCCGTCTGGACCGGGGTCGGCGCGGTCGGCACGGTAATCGCCGGGATCGTCCTGTTCGGCGAATCCATGGCATTGCTGCGCCTAGCCAGCGTCGCGCTGATCGTCTGCGGACTGGTCGGCCTCAAGCTGAGCCATTAGACATCCATCGAATATGCTCCGAGGGGTATCGCTTTCCGCAGTTTTATCGCGTACTCTGCGACCACTGTGCTTGCTTGGGTCACAGTGAATCGTGACCTGGTGTGGTAGATCTCGGTCCGCTCATCGCCTCGGCTCCTCGTACTCTTTGCAACTCAGTACCTACCGGCTCGGATATTTCCGTCGCCGCAATCAACTTTGTTTCAGGAGTTACACCATGTCGAATCGTCAGAACGGCACCGTAAAATGGTTCAACGACGCCAAAGGCTTCGGCTTCATCACCCCGGAAAGCGGTAACGACCTGTTCGTTCACTTCCGTTCCATCCAGGGCACCGGCTTCAAGAGCCTGCAGGAAGGCCAGAAGGTTTCCTTCGTGGTCGTCAACGGCCAGAAAGGCCTGCAAGCCGACGAAGTACAAGTTATCTAACTTGTAGTTCGCCCAAAAAAGCCCCGGCATCGCCGGGGCTTTTTCGTTTCTGCGGATCGATCAGCGAGCTTCGCCGCGCAAGCTCGTCACCCGCGCCTGCAGGTCGAGGCGCTCCACCGCCCCCGGCGCCACCGATTCGCCGGCCACCAGGCTTACCCGCGACCACAGGCGGCGGAAGAAGCCCTTGTTCGGGTCGCGGCTGAAGAAGCTGCCCCACAGGCCCTGCAGCGCCATGGGGATCACCGGAACCGGGGTTTCCTCGATGATCCGCTCGATCCCGGCGCGGAACTCGTTCATCTCGCCGTCGGCGGTCAGCTTGCCCTCAGGGAAGATGCACACCAGCTCCCCGTCCCTCAGGTAGTCGGCGATGCGCTGGAAGGCGCGTTCGTAGATCCCTTCGTCCTCGTGGCGCGCCGCTATGGGCACCGCGCCGGCGGTGCGGAAGACGAAGTTGAGCACCGGCAGCGAGAAGATCCTGTAGTACATGACGAAGCGCACCGGCCGCCGGATCGAGCCGGCGATCAGCAGCGCGTCCACGTACGAGACGTGGTTGCACACCAGCACCGCCGCTCCCTCGTCCGGGATCGCCTCCAGGTTCACATGCCGGACCCGGTACATGGTGTGGCTGAGCAGCCAGACCAGGAAGCGCATGGTGAATTCCGGGACGATCTTGAAGATGTACACGTTCACCGCGACGTTCATCAGCGACAGGGCGAGAAACAGCTGCGGGATCGACAGCTTGGCGACGCTGAGGAAGAGGATCGAGACCAGCGCCGCGGCGACCATGAACAAGGCGTTGAGGATGTTGTTGGCGGCGATCACCCGGGCCCGCTTGTCCTCGTCGGTGCGCGCCTGGATCAGGGCGTACAGCGGTACGATATAGAAGCCGCCGAAAATGCCGATGAACAGGATGTCGGCCAGCACCGCCCAGGTCTCATGGTGGCGCAGCACCGCCAGCCAGTCGTAGGGCGCCTCGCCTGGGGGAATGCCGCCGGCGTGCCACCAGAGGAGGATGCCGAAGACGGTCAGGCCGATCGAGCCGAACGGCACCAGGCCGATCTCCACCTTGCGACCGGAAAGCTTCTCGCACAGCATCGAGCCCAGCGCGATGCCCACCGAGAACACGGTGAGGATCAGGGTCACCACGCTTTCGTCGCCGTGCAGCCATTCCTTGGCGAAGGTCGGGATCTGCGTCAGGTAGACCGCGCCGAGGAACCAGAACCAGGAGTTGCCCACCAGCGAGCGCGAGACCGCCGGGCGCTGGCCGAGCCCCAGGCGGAGGATGCTCCAGGACTGGGCGAAGATGTTCCAGTCGAGCTTCAACCCCGGCAGCGCCGCCGCCGCTCGCGGAATGCCGCGGCTGGCCAGGTAGCCGCAGGCGGCCACCAGCACCACCGCGGTGGCCACCGCCGCCGCGTAATGCGCATGGGACATCAGCACGCCGGCGCCGATGGTGCCGGCCAGGATCGCCAGGAAGGTGCCCATCTCCACCAGCGCGTTGCCGCCGACCAGTTCGTCCTCGTGCAGGTGCTGGGGCAGGATCGAATACTTCACCGGGCCAAATAGCGCCGAGTGGGTGCCCATGGCGAACAGCGCGACGAACATCAGCGGCAGGCTGCCGAAGACGAAGCCGGCAGCGCCGACCAGCATGATGCCCACCTCGGCCAGCTTCAGCGCGCGCATCAGCGCGTCCTTGTTGTACTTCTCGCCGAACTGTCCGCCCAGTGCCGAGAACAGGAAGAACGGCAGGATGAACAGCAGCGCGCAGAGGTTGACCAGCAGACTGCGGTCGCCGCTGACGCTGAGGTGATAGAGGATGGCGAGGATCAGCGACTGCTTGAAGATGTTGTCGTTGAAGGCGCCGAGCAGCTGGGTGATGAAGAACGGCAGGAAACGCCGCTTTCCCAGCAGGGCGAATTGCGAATGTTGGGTCATCGTCCTTGTTACCTTGCGTGGCCGCCGAAAGGAAGCCCGTCATCGATTGGACTGCATGGACCGCGGATCAGGCCACAGCGTTCCGATGGAAATTCCGCGCCCATCATAGAACAGGCGTCCGCGTTGCCGCAGGACGCCTGTCGTCGGACGATGCGCCAAGTCGCATCCGAATATTCAGAAACCGACGCTGGCCTGCATGAACAGCGTTCGCGGCTGACCCACGTAGATTCCCGAATTGTTGTCGCTGGAGCGGGTGAAATACTGCTTGTCGAACAGGTTCTTCACCCCGAGGCCGAGCTTCAGGTTCGACGCCTGCGGGCCGAAGTCGTAGCCGACGCGGGCATTCCAGGTCACGTAGCCGGGAATGTCGCCGTACTGGCCGTCGGCGCTGGGCTCGGTGATGTAGTTG
>NZ_SCND01000385.1:0-5524 GCF_005503585.1 Pseudomonas sp. 2VD | reverse complement strand
GAACAAGGCCTGTCCAAGCGGAGCTGGAACACGTATTCGAATCATCTGCGAACGATCTGGGGCTATGCCATCGAGCACGAGCTGGTGACGCACTCCCAAGTCAACCCGTTCAGAAAGACCACCGTCATCCCCCCCAGGCGAGCAAGCAAAACCGTCGCAGCCGAAGCCATCCTGCGCGCCCGCAATTGGCTCAACATGCAGGTCGGCGCCGAGCGCTGCACCGGCGATCGCGCACGCATCACTCCCGCCTGGTTCTGGCTTTGCACGTTTGAGGTCTTCTACTACACCGGCATCCGGTTGAATGCGCTGCTGTGCATCCGCAAGCGCGACATCGACTGGGATAATCAACTGATCCTCATCCGCGGCGAGACTGAGAAGACTCACAAAGAGTTCGTAGTGCCGATAACGGAGGGGCTTGTGCCTCACCTATCGAGGCTCCTGCAAGAGGCCGATAGAGCCGGATTCGCCGATGACGACCAGTTGTTCAACGTCAACCGGTTCTCACCGCACTACAAGAGCAAGGTGATGAACTCCGACCAGGTCGAAGCCATGTACCGGAAGTTGACCGAGAAGATTGGGGTGCGGATGACCCCGCACCGTTTCCGACACACCCTGGCCACCGACTTGATGAAAGCACCCGAGCGGAACATTCACCTCACGAAGTGCCTGCTCAACCACTCGAATATCCAGACCACGATGAGCTACATCGAGGCCGACTACGATCACATGCGTGCCGTGCTGCATGCTAGAAGCCTGGCCCAAGGCGCGCTGGAGAATGTCAGGAAGGTGGATTACAGCGGCTCCCCGCAAGCCTCTGCCAAACCGAAGCCATGCGGGCAACCTCTCGCTCGAGTGAGTGAAGCGCCGCCACCGGAGGCCAGGACAGAGCCTGCAGAACCAAGGGAGCACACGCCAGGGACAGGCATTCAGGGAGGTCCAACCGCGTGGGAAGCAGATGCGCTACCACAGCCACCTGACACCTTCGAGCCAAGCGTGCTGTTCACTCTGATGGCTCAAAACTTATCGAACCGTGCCGCCTCGGCATCCGCGGCTCCCGCTGCAACAAGCGGATCAGGCGGATGGGGATCTGCCGCCCGAAGCAATCTCGCCTAGCGATACCGGTACTGAGGGCCGGCTACCGGACGAAAGGTAGCCGTGCCTTCCAGCAGATCGTTAGGCCTGTAGGAAAAATCTGGAATTACCGAGAGCGCCTGGATTCCAGCGCCGGCATGCTGGCAGAGCCAGCGCAATTTCAAGGCCAATACCACAGTACCCTCTGTAATCGCTGATTACGTCGGGGGCGCATTGCTACGCCTGCAGAATGGTTTCAGAGCCTTAGAAACAGAAAAGCCCACCTAGAAAGGCGGGCTATTCCATATTGACATCACGTCAATGCGGGCCTAATGTTCGGCCCAGACGGCTGCTAGACAAGAACCGGCGTAACACCCCTTCCTAGCCTATGCAACTCGCCCCTCAGAAAATGGTGGGTCGTGTAGGATTCGAACCTACGACCAATTGGTTAAAAGCCAACTGCTCTACCGACTGAGCTAACGACCCAACGCGAGGCGTATAATACTGATTTCTAACGTAAAAACAACACCTCTCGCGAATTTTTTTCAGAAATATGGCGTCGGGTCGGAAATACCAGCCGCCGCGAAGCCATCCGCACGCAGCCGGCAGCTATCGCATTTGCCGCACGCACGTCCCTGCTCATCGGCTTGATAACAGGACACCGTCAGGCCGTAATCCACCCCGCGCGCCACGCCCGCCTGGATGATCTGCGCCTTGGACAGATACTGCAGCGGCGCCTGGATGCGGAAGCCATTGCCTTCCACGCCCGCCTTGGTTGCCAGGTTCGCCATGCGTTCGAAAGCCTCGACGAACTCAGGGCGACAATCCGGATAACCAGAGTAATCCACCGCATTCACACCGATGAAGATGTCACGGGCATCCAGGACCTCGGCCCAGCCCAGGGCGAGCGAGAGGAACACCGTATTGCGCGCCGGCACGTAAGTCACCGGTATACCTTCGCTAGGCGACTCGGGCACCGCGATGCTCTCGTCGGTCAATGCCGAGCCGCCCATGCCATTGAGGTCGAGCCCTATCACCTTGTGCTCGATCACGCCCAACTGCCGGGCCACGCGCTCGGCGGCCTGCAGCTCGGCGCGATGGCGCTGGCCGTAGTCGAAACTCATGGTGTAGCAGGCGTAGCCGTCGGCCTTGGCCATGGCGACAACGGTGGCGGAGTCGAGGCCGCCGGAGAGCAGGATGACCGCTTTCTTCTGGTTCATGATGGATTCCTCGTCTCAATGGCCCGGTTCGTCGTTCCAGAGAATCTTGTGCAGTTGCAATTGCAGGCGGACCGGCAGGTTGTCGGCCACGATCCAATCGGCCAGTTCTCGCGCGCTGACCTGATGGTGGCTCGGCGAGAACAGGACTTCACCGGCACGCTGGTCGAGGCGGTACTCGATCAGCTTGGATACCGCCCAGTCGTAGTCCTCTCGCGAACAGACGACAAACTTCACCTGATCGTTGTCGGTCAGCAACGGGATATTTTCGTATCGGTTGCGTCCGACCTCGCCAGATCCCGGCGTCTTGAGGTCGAGAACCTTGCTTACGCGCGGGTCGACCCGTGACACATCGAGGGCCCCGCTGGTTTCCAGGGAAACCTCGTAGCCGGCGTCGCAAAGCCGCTCCAGCAGAGAAATGCAATTCGGCTGGGCCAGCGGCTCCCCGCCGGTCACGCAGATGTAGCGAGGCTTGTAGGTGGCAACCCGCTCGAGAATAGCGTCCAGGCTAACGACGTCGCCGCCGCTGAAGGCATAGGCGGTATCGCAATAGTGACAGCGCAGGGGGCAGCCGGTCAGGCGCACGAAGACCGTCGGCAAGCCGGCGGTACGTGTTTCCCCCTGCAACGAGTAGAAAATCTCGGTGATGCGCAGGGTCTGTTGCATATTCAGCCACGGGCGTGACGACTGAACAGGTCGTCCGCCTCCGTTGCGGTAAATGAAGGGGCGCCACGGAACGTATCCTGTCGTGGCACTCGAAATCCCGGAAGGTCTCGCGAGGAGAGGCACGAAGATCAGCCGAGCTGAAACCATGCAGCTTCACGGGGGCGCCGATTCTAACGAAAAAACCCGCGACAGGCGCGGGTTTGTTCATCGGGAACGGGGTCAGCGAAGGTTCTTCAGGTCGCGCTGCGCCAGTTGGGCGGCCGAAGTGCCCGGGTACTGGGAAATGACCTGCTGGAGGATGCCCTTGGCCTTGTCGTTGTTACCCAGGCGACGCTCGACGTCCGCCAGCTTGTACAGCGAGTCGGGCACCTTCTGGCTGCTGGGGTAGCTCTGGCTGACCCGCGCGAAAGCCTGGCCGGCACCTTGCAGGTCGCCCTTGGCCAGGTTCACCTCGCCGAGCCAGTACTGGGCGTTGCCGGAGTACTGGCTGTTCGGGTACTTGCGCAAGAAGGCATTGAACGCCTGGCTCGCCTTGTCGAAATCCTTGCTCTTTATCAGGTCGAAGGCCGCGTCGTAGTAGAGCTTCTCCTTCGCCGGGTCGCCCGGCTCGCTACTCGGCGCCGGTGCGTTGTTGCCTGCGGGAGCCGCAGGCGCCCCATTGGCGTTGATGGCGCCAGCGGGTGCGGAATTCTGTGCAGCGGGAGCGCCACCACCGGAAATCCGACGGTCGAGGTCCTGGTAGCGTTCCAGGCTTTCCTGCTTGAGCTGCTGGATCTGGTTCTGCTGTTCCTCGAGCGTGCCACGCAGGCGAGCCAACTCGTCCTGCATCTGCTGGAGCTGCATGAACAGTTCGCCCTGCACGGAGGTAGGGGTTGTCACCCCACCTCCGGCAAAGGCGCCGCCGGCACCTGCCGTGCCATACCCGGAAGGAGGAACGTTGCCGCCATTGTTGGCGGCAACGCCGTCATACACAGGAACTTCCGCCCAGGCCGCGAATGGCAGGCTGAGCGCGAGGAACGTCAGGACACGCAGGTGCTTGGGCATAACGACTTCTTACTTCTTCAGCTCGACGCGACGGTTCTGAGCCCAGGACTGCTCGTCGTGGCCGGTGGCGACCGGACGCTCTTTACCGTAGGAAACCAGTTCCAGCTGGGCCGGCGAAACGCCCTGCAGCACCAGGTAGCGCTGAACGGCCTTGGCACGACGCTCGCCCAGAGCCATGTTGTACTCGCGGGTGCCACGTTCGTCGGTGTGGCCTTCCAGCACTACGCGCTGACCGCTGCCTTTCAGGTCTTTCGCGTGTACGTCCAGAGCGCGCATGGCTTCCGGCTTCAGGTCGGAGCTGTCGTACTCGAAGTAGAAGGTGGTGATCGCACGCAGAGCGGCTTCGTCGCTCAGGCTGCCGTCAACGGCACCGCTGTTGGCGCCATAGCCTGCGTTCGGGTCGACGCCGCCATTGGCACCTTCACCGGAAGCATCGCCGCCCTTGGAGGAGCAACCCACAGCCACAGCCATGGCCAGAGCCAGCGCAGCAAATTTGCCGAATTTCAGCATTTCCATCATGTAACTCCTAATGAACCCCAGTGTATAAGTTTGTAACCGTTGGCGACCGTCAGTTCAGGTAAGGGGACCAGGAAGGCTCGCGCACATCGCCCTGAGCGGTAGGGAGAGGTATCCGTACGCGTCCGTTGATGGATACGAGCATCAGCACGCCCCGGTCCTGCTGGCGGGTGGCGTAGATTAGCATGGTGCCATTGGGCGCAACAGTGGGCGAATCGTCCAGAGTGGTGTTCGACAGCACCCGCAGATTGCCGCGCTGGAGGTCCTGGGCGGCGATCTGGAAGTTGGTGTAGCCCTGCTGGCGGTGAACCATTACCAGGGTCTTCTCGTCGGCCGAGAGTTTCGGGTTGGCGTTGTAGTTGCCGATGAAGGTTACCCGGTCCACGGCACCGCTGTTCACGTTCATCTTGTAGATCTGCGGCTTGCCGCCACGGTCCGAGGTGAAGTACAGGGTAGAGCCGTCCTTGCCCCAGAAGGGTTCGGTATCGATCGCCAGGTTGTTGGTCAGGCGGCGCAGGGCGCGGCTGCCAAGGTCCATGACGTAGATTTCCGGGTTGCCGTCGCGCGACAGGACGAAGGCCAGGCGGTTGCCGTCAGGGGAGAATGCCGGAGCGCCATTCAGGCCCTCGAAATTGGTGATCTGCTCACGACGGCCAGTATCGACGTACTGGATGAAGATACGCGGGCGCTTCTGTTCGAAGGAGACATAGGCGATACGGCGGCCATCGGGCGAGAAGCGCGGCGACACGATGGGCTCGCGCGACTGCAGCAGGGTCACCGGGCGGGCGCCGTCGTAGTCGGAGCGCTGCAAGGTGTAGCGGGTGTTGTCGACCGAGAAACGCTCGGCGGTGACATAGAGCATCTTGGTGGAGAACGCGCCCTTGATACCGGTGAGCTTCTCGAACGACTGGTCGGCGATGTAGTGCGACATGTCGCGGAGCTGATCGGTGCTGCCGGTCACGCTGCCGGTCAGGACCTGCTGCTCGGTGCCGACATCGAACAATGCGTAC